>JBAVTY010000112.1:0-2849 GCA_049696495.1 Candidatus Nitrosopolaris sp. | reverse complement strand
TCATTGCCTCTATCACAAAAGAGAAGTCATCAAATTTATTTAATAAATTCTTAAGATCATTCTTCGCTCCGGCAACTCCTCTTCCAGGCGAGCCCATATAAGCAGACTGACCATTGTCTATGTAATCAGGGGCAATTATTTCATCGAATATTGCTTCATTTTTGGTTTTGTATGCTTCAAAGTAGCGGTTAATAATTGCTTTATTGCTTTCTACTTGTGACATTGTATCATCAGTATACTGATGATATACTACGATATATTTATTTCCAAGTTGGCAAGTTATCAAAACATAACAGTGTATTTCTACTAAGCATCCTCAAAGGTTTGTGCTGAAAAATTAAGTAAAGAAAAAACACAAATCTAATTTTGTAACTGTGATTCATGGACTGGATATATCGCCAACAATCGCACCTCACCCTGCAGGAAGCAAATTTTATTGGCTAACGTGTTGAGCGCATTAAAATACTAAAAATAGAACCCGTGCAAATGCATTCTTTACTGAAGGTAGTAACGCCAGCAAGCCGGTCTGATAGACGTACTATTTGACTTGCAGCCAAAATACCTGCTTATCGATGAAATCGAACATCTAAAACCGGAATATCAAACTACGCTCGTTGATGGAAACCGGGATTTTGACCCAAACGATGCACTCGAAAGTCATACATACGGTGTTTAAGTGGATGGAATCATGCAATAATTCAGGCACAAACAGATTAGAATAGTGGACAGTATACAAGATACCGAATGGTGGAAATCCAGATTGTTTTAGGGGACAAACACAAGCATACTACGATGGATACACAGAGGTATATACGTATGAATTGAATATACTTTACCAATGGCAACAAAGTGAAACACCGGCCCGGGTATAGTGCATTAATAATAACAGTCCTGACGCGACGTGTATTCTGCACCCCGGTCAAATTTTTGCTTAATTTAATTGACTAGTCCCTTCTGATTTTGCAGAACAATATCAAACGCCGGAGCAATATGTTCAATCACACATTGATCTCCTCAAGCAAGGTTGTAACTCAGCTGCAGTTTCTTGTTGAGCTATGTAGGTCGCATTTCTTGGGAATATCCCTGCAGAACCAATATGATCTATATGAGCATGACTGTAAATTACATGTGTAACCGGTTTGTTTATTACTTCTGCTATGGCTTGATAGTTTTCGCCAAGAGTAGGAGGAGCATCAACTGCTATAACACTATTGTCTGTTACTAGAAACATAGTAATATAGGCGTCATCGGTAACCCAATACAAATCATCACGAATCTGTTCCACTAGGTACCCTTTTGCAGCTTGAGGTAGTGGGATTGTAGTGGCGTTTTTACTAGTACTACTATTAATATCTTTTACTGATGCCAAGACCTTACCACTAACATAATGTTCATCTATTTAACTTCACCCGTGTTAGATTTCAATAGTCTTATACTTGACTCGTGTACAAATATGATATATGATGTTCAAATCGAAGTATGCAAATGGAGGAGGAAATTCATGACTACGGTTAGAACTACACACGTATGGCCGGAGCTTCCGTTAGCAGAATGGAAAGATACCTACGATACTCTGCACAGGTGGACTCAAATCATTGGAAAGATTAAGCTAGCACTCACTCCTCAAGTGAATCATTGGTGGAATGCTACTCTCCATGTTACACCTCATGGCCTCACAACATCTGCAATGTATTACAATAACCGACCCTTACAGATAGACTTTGATTTCATTTCTCACCTCCTGTTATTTGAAACAGTTGACAATCCTACCAAGACAATCGCTCTTCGACCGTGTTCAGTAGCTGAGTTTTATCGAGAAGTTATGGAAAACCTAAGATCACTTGGAATATCTATAACCATTTGGACTACTCCAGTAGAGATCCCAGAACGAACTCCATTTGAACGGGATAAGAAACATAAATCCTATGATCCCGAATATGTGCAGAGAGTCTGGCGCATTTTGGCACAGACAAACCGCGTGTTTGCAGAGTTTCGCTCTTGGTTCATTGGCAAAGACAGCCCGGTACATTTTTTCTGGGGGGCTTTTGATCTGGCCGTTACTCGCTTCTCAGGACATCCAGCACCCACGCATCCTGGGGGACCTTACGTTGCACGTTTTGTTATGGTAGAAGCCTATTCGCAGGAGGTAAGTAGTTGTGGTTTCTGGTCAGGTGGCGGACCCGTCAATGAACCTGCTTTCTATGCTTATTCCTATCCTGAACCTCCGGGTTTCAGAGAATATCCCATCCAACCAAAGGAGGCATATTACAATGCGGAAATGGGAGAGTTCTTGCTACCATACGACGTAGTCCGTACTGCGGATTCTCCTGATGAGGCTTTACTAGCTTTCCTGCAAAGTACCTATGAAGCAGCGGCAACTTGTGGTAAATGGAATAGACTTGCATTAGAACGTCAGTAGTAATTAGTGACAAAAAAACTCTGAGTACCAATTAGCTATCGTTCTAGGCCCCATCTTATTACTCACTGTTGTCGTTGTTCCTGTCGTTGCCTTTTTTTCTTTTCGGGTAGATTTACTTTAGGCAAAGCTTTCTCAAGGTCTTTTCGTACTGATTCAAGCCATTCAGGTAACATTAAATGTGTTCCAAGTTCTTCTTGCTTTTCATCTATTGTAAATCCAGGAGGATTTGTAGCTATCTCAAAAAGTATCGCGCCAGGTTCACGGAAATACACAGAATGAAAATAGGTGCGATCTATTATAGGGGTTGCATTCAATCCAGCTTTGATTATTTTACTGCGCAACTTTTTTTGTTGTTCATCTGTAGGTATTCGCCATGCTACATGATGGACTGTTCCGACGCCTACCAATCCGTATTGTGTATATGGTAGGC
>JBAVTY010000111.1:0-2526 GCA_049696495.1 Candidatus Nitrosopolaris sp. | reverse complement strand
TCAGACGTATGTGCAAATAGGTTCTATCAATACATTGAAGAACTAAAAGACCAGGTATCCGAGTACCTTGACAAACAATTTGGAAGATGGTGCTAAAATGACATTTGCTATGACACTTGACTTAGTACATGTCCGAAACACAATACAAGACAATAGCTCAAATTTATTAAAGAAATATTTAGTGCACGGAAAATAGAGACGGCAAAGACCTTCGTTACACCTGATGTAATTTACTATGGGATAGCCGAAGAGGCTAGAGGTTTGGAGGATTTCAAAAAGTGGGTAGCCGAAGATCTCTCCGCATTCTTAAATATGCAGATCACAATACTAGACGAGTTTGGGGAACAAAATAAGGTATATCATATAGGACAGGGGTATGAGAGTTATGCCCTTGAGAGAAGGTGTAGGATTCCTTACCTTGATTAAACCTGCTTGCAACCAACATCTCTATTCAGGTAGTCTTTAGTTCGCTATACAATACAACTCATAAGAATATCTAACTCACCAGTAAGATCAGGATCCTAGAATCACTAAAGTCCTAAGCTTTAGCATTGACTCCATTCCATCAATCCCGAACAACGCTATTGTGGTCTCTTTTAGATCCATATTATGTATTCTTTCTAGGACAGCAGCCAACAAAGCGTACTTTGTTCTCAACTCTTTAATCTTTTCTTCAATCATTTGATCGTTCAGTTTATCTTCCTCTATCAAACTCAATTTCATCGCATGGGCCTTTAGTAACCATCTTGCACTATCGACCAGCAACATGACGCTAACAACTTCCTTCAGATCCATAGCCGGAATCCTTTCCAGGATAGCAGTGAATAAAGGATACTTTGTCCTCAATTCATTAATCCTTTCTTGAACCTTCTGGTGACTCACATCTTTGTCTGAAAAGCTCATCAGCTTAGGATTTCAATAGCGGTAATTAAACATAATGCTTCCTCGACATGGAGACTGACATTGTAGGGCATAGAAAAATACTTGTAGTTACAAGTAGGAAAAATTAAGGGAATATCGATTAATTGCTTACAGTTTCAGCTAACTTTATGCCGCAATACTTAGGCTGACTAATGAGGAGTACTGGATTATGATTAGGCAAAATTATTTCGTTCGTTTCAGTCTTACTACATGAATTAGCACACTCAGTAGTTTGTATTAGATATGGCATAATGGTAAGATACCCCATATCTATAGATTATCACATAAATGGGAATTCAGTCCTAAGGCTGCAACGATACATATTTGGAATAGGAGATGAATCCGCTAATGCCCTTTATCTATTTCGATTCTATCACTTGGAATACCAGATAACTGAAAATTCTCTCCCAGTTCCAATCATTTGTGAAAACCAAACAGTCTGCACCGTGCATCCCATAATAGCACGACTCCCTAGATTTTGAAATTAACTTTTCTACCGCTTGCAGGGGTCATTTGCATTCTTCTTCCCGTCGATCCAACTACAATGATCTCTATTCCTATTATTAATAGTGCTATTCCCAAAAAGATAGACACAAACATAGCACCCGCATACGGAGATGCTATTACCAAGAAGGATAAAGCGATGGCCAAAGCACCTGCACCAATGCTAAATCCCCTTGCCCAACCGGGACTCTCTTTATTGCCAAGCCCATTTACTACATGGGAGATACCGGCAAATAATAAACCGATCCCCAACATAATTATCACAAACACAGCTGTAGATACAGGAGCTCCTACAGCTATAGAACCGAAGATGAGGGCTAGTACTCCAAGTCCTACGGTACCCCATCGTGATTTATTCGCGACAAATATTCCACTTATAATTTTCTCGATTCCGACAATGATCAAGATTATGCCTAGTAAGTATATGATTGAGACAACGGTCATCCCTGGATGTATGAACACTAGTATGGACAAAACGATAGCTATAGCACCGAGACCAATCAACACGCCACGCTTCCAACCAGGAGAATTCGAATCAGTCATCTAATGAAATATTATAACAATACCATCTATTTAACTAAACGATAAAGGATTTCTTGATTCACTTTATAGAATTTTGTTATGTCATTTTATCTTTCACATCCTTGGACTGATTATAATTTTTCGTGTTTATGTAGTCAAAGAATCGTCTTCCATTAGTATTTGTTTATTTATTCTTTTATTTTTCTGAACTTGCTACTGTTCTTGCAGCTGGTTTGATTTCTGCTCCCCAGTAATAACATTATAGTAACTTTTACGCGTATTTATGCTCGTGATCTTTTCATCATAATCCTTGCAGGCTATATAGTGAACTATCTTTACCTCAAGTGATCATCCAGTAAGAGTTAATCATAATATCACAGGATACAACATAACAAGTATTATAGTTGAAAGTGGCGTAAGTCTTCATTACTAGGTGTAAGAACAGTTATGTCTCTGCCGCAGCTCACAGAAAACCGTCAGTTCTTAGTTGTGCAAGATGTAGTACACCAAGGTTAAATTAATCTGTAATACAGAATTATTGAGCAAAAAAGTGATAGAAAAATGAATAAAATAAGTCTA
>JBAVTY010000110.1:0-13174 GCA_049696495.1 Candidatus Nitrosopolaris sp. | reverse complement strand
ACAATTACAACAAAAAGAGATCAGCAAACCTGGTACGCTCTATAAAGATCTTGCTCATTCTTTTCCCAGATCAGATTGGATTGAGCAAATTCAAATATCCTAGGACGCTTATAATATAGCGCCTCCGGATTGTTTTTGAAATACCCTAGTTGCGAAACATCCGATTCTGCCCGCTGTAACAATACAAGGTGTCACACATTCAATGGCATTGAGGACATTCTGAGATGCAGCAATTACTCAACAGATATTAACTATAAAATAACACCAGGAGTGAGTTATGCCTTTTTTGACATTTACTATTTTGGCTAATGAATCACTTTTATTTGGTATAACGCCAAAATTAGTCTAGTTCTAGGATTATAATCAATTCCGGTAGATGATTATCGGTGGTACCAAGTGAAGAATATATCCGTACCAAGATTGCTGAACATAAGGAGTCAGGGGCTAGGAGACGGTGGCTTGATTTCAGAAACGGGCATCGCATTTATCTAATATTTCTCATGACATTTGCTAACTTCATAACAATTCAATACCAACTTCTGCTTCAGAGGGTGCCTGCTATTCACTCATTCCATATCAATATCTGGATCTTCAGCTTAATTTTTGTGGCAGCTTATCTTCCTCTCGGGATGATAATTGGATATTGGCATAGGAAAAATCAATTTAGCGTTGAACAACAATAAACGTCTTTTTGATTGATTTGATTGAAGGAAAGGTGACTGAAGAAGAAAAGAAACACATGCGAAAATATCTATTAAATATAATGAGACGTGCCGATAGACCATATATAGGCGAGGACAAGAATCAAGGACAGCTAAATAATAATTCTAGTATAAGTATACAAGAAAATAAAACGAACACGAAAGCTAACTTTAAACGATGTGCGTATGTCTTTACATAAAGAATATTGGATTGGGGGTTTTAGAGGGGTCCAGGACAGGATATATCTCAATGTCATAGATGGCATTTTCAACCGCTCAGCTAAGGGCGGTGGCAGCTGACGTCACAACCACCACTCAGCTAATTACAACTAGTTGGAAAATACGACTATTTTTTCATGATATTAGTTGTTGTACGTCTCCACATAGCTTACATAATAGCTAACTATATGTGAACAAATTCTACAAGTCTAAAACAGACGGTACCGTATTCAAGAATATGTTTGTGGGAATGGATGTTCACAAGAACTATCTACAGGTAGCTGTTCTTGACGAAAAGGGGAAGGTAATGAGTAATTCTAGAGTAGACAACAATCTGATAAAGGTAAATGAATTCTTTGATACCCTTCATCCAGGCAATAACACCAACGTCGTATTGGAATCATCAGGTAAGTGGTATAATATTTACGAAAGTCTGAGGAAGAAAAACCTCGATGTACGGTTATCCAATCCCACCAAGACAAGAGCTATTGCGTCAGCTAAAATAAAAACTGACAAACTCCCATACGAAATCTCTACCTACTTATCGTAGTACTATTACAACAATTGGTTATTGTTGCTGTTGCTGTTTCAGGCTAATACTGATTCTCTTTCCATCCTCTTATATTTTCTTTGAACCAAGTCATTATTCATAGTTCTATTTGGTTCGTTCTTTGTTAGCATGTGCCATATTATCACTAACATTTCCTTCGCAGCTTTCTGTGTCCCTCTTCTTGAGGCTATTCTTCGATAGAATTTTGAAATCCTATCATGACATATTATTGCAGTAGTGGCTGATTCCACTATAGTGAATCTAATCCATCTTCATCCTTGCCTGGTTATTCTTCTACTATCTCCTATACGGTGTGTAGTACCACTTTCTTTGATGGAGCTATTCCTGCATATCCAACTAACTTCCAAGGAGTAGCGGATACTATTGTCAACGCGGCTGAGACAGGGTCTGCAAGGAAAACGAAGAGCTGGCTAGCTCCATCCAGCTAGCTGTCCCATCTAACATAATTCCGTTAAGCTATACTTCGATAATTTGTCATATCCGATCTGAAAGGTTTAGTCCGATAATTTGTTATATCCACTACGCAATAGTCATCTTTAGGTTCAGAATAATATCCTGATACATGGCCACCTTTCTCGGGCCTTGGTAGTACTACTCCTCATACATGACTATTATATCATTAACAGTTATACCATATCTGGACACAAAGTCGTAATACTCCTTAAGTTGCGCTTCTACTTTGTTAACGCTCAACACGAACCTAACGTCTCGTTTCAGGTCTAAAGAAAGAATAAACTAATGACAGTAAATCTAATACTATTTCATGAAAAAAGAAGGACTACCTTAGTTATAGAGCTAACTTATAGTGAATACAAATGGTTTTGTAACGGTAGCGGCCTGTCCATTCTCTGATTGGTAATGAAGAGTTGCAGTTGCACTTATCTGTCCAGCAGCAATTGCCTGATATATTGTTCCTGAACTTGGGCCAGCTACTGAAACCTGCTCTCCGGGGGTTAGTTCGAATGAGGGTGAAGTCGAAGTACAACCCTGTAAATGTCTTATCATCACATTTCTGGCAAAGCTTGCAGATAATGGCGAATCACAGGCTCCAGCAATGAACATAATCATCTTCGGCGAATTATTAACTATAGTTGAAATTATTTCAAATTTGCTGCCAGCCTTTAAATCTAAAGGTGAGGTACGAGTTTTTACCAGGTCAACTCCAGCACCTGCTGCATTCGGGTTCGACTTCGTTGTGGAAGATTGGGAATGTGCATATCGGTCCTGTCCTAGTGGAAAACCAAGAATAGTAAAAACGACAAGTATGACAAGTGCCGATAAGACTACATTGTGGTTTGTTTTATAAAGTCGCATATTCTTTAAAATTATATGTCATATATAAATATGTCCTGAGATCGTACTGGGACGTGTTAAGTTAAGGCGATAAAGGCTATGGAGACTTGTTAGGTACTTGGTTTCTTATGCCTTATTCTTGCAAAGCTAGGAGAAATCGCACTGAGGGTGAAGGCTGGATCAGAAGATATGATATGTAACTATTGTGGGATAAACCATGAAACAAGAGACTTCATAGGCGCAATACTTTTGCGTGTAGTGGATCAGATAGACGACGGGTATATCAATTTCTTATGGGATAAGAAGTTTGTAAACCAAAAAGCGTACAATTTTTACCAGGAAATATTCCGATATTCTAAGGCCAGGGCTAGGAGAAAGTTAAAAGCCCTAGATGAGTCAAAAGAAATGATAAAAAAGGGCTCTCAAAACAATGATGTTGTTAAGTTAAAGATAGTGTCAATCGATAGGGAGTCTGGTAAGAGTGAAATTCCTTTTCTTGCTATGAATGAACAAGGAATATTCCTTCGAGGCATTATCGACTCGATGATGGCGACTGATGAAATAGCTACTTCTGACATATACCTGATGCAATAATACAATGTACACCAAGTGAATTAGATTATGACGATTATTATATTGTCCTTTCGAATGACATTCCCTATATTGAGACGCGAGAAAGCGATCCATCCTTCAAAGAGCCATTTGAGAAGTGGAGGATCAGGAGCATCAGCGTACATTACCAAGATAAGCAGGAAATTGAAGATGTTTATGTATCAATAAACATAAACATCTATTTTCAACTATGCTATATATAGTAGATACACTTGATAGAAAAAAAATATGAGCAAGAGATCGAGATAAAAGGTCATCTTATTGACTCTATGATCCTGACGAGAATCTTTGATAATATTATGGATCTGAAGGGAGACTTTCAAGTTCTAGATTTCAACATTGGCAAGAAAAAAAAAGATGTCAGCTACGCCCGCCTTACAGTTCGTGGCAAAAGTCGGGGACATTTAAAGGAGTTAATGGAATCCCTCTACAGAGAAGGAGCACAGCCTGTAACCATTCAAGAGGCTATGCTGAAACCAGTTATTAAAGACATGGTGATGCCTGATAATTTTTACAGCTCAACAAACAATGCAACAAGGATATACTATAAAGGGAAATGGATAGAAGTTGAAAACATGATGATGGATAAGTGCATAGCAGTCGATATGGATAAAAAAAGGGCAGAATGTAAGATGATACGTGATCTAAAGAAAGGGGACATGGTAGTCGTTGGGGAACAAGGAGTGAGAATAATTCCACAGGAGCGTCCACGAGAAGGAGTTGACATTTTTCAGTTTATGGGCAGTAGCAGTTCGAGCGAAAGACCTACGCAACAAATTGCTCGAAAGATTGCGATCGACATTTATAACACGAAAGAGACTCGGGGTAGGATAATCGTGGTCGCCGGACCGGTACTCATCCATTCTGGTGCATCGGATGCTCTCGCAAAATTGATTCGAATGGGATATGTACATGGATTATTAGCAGGTAACGCTCTTGCAGTTCATGACGTAGAGAATGCTTTGATGGGGACATCTTTGGGGATGAATATCAAGGACGGGGCCCTCGCGATACGAGGTCATAGAAATCATATGCAGGCGATTAATGAGGTTTTCAAGGTAGGATCTGTAAGGGAAATGGTTCGGAAGAGGATTTTAAAAAGCGGTGTTATGTATGAATGCATTGAAAACGACATTCCATTCGTACTTGCGGGGTCGGTAAGAGATGATGGTCCCATTCCTGATGTTATTACAGATATTGTCGAAGCACAAAGAAAGTATAAACAAGTATTAGAAGGTGCGAAAATGGTCTTGATGCTTTCAACTATGTTGCATTCTATAGCAGTAGGGAATATGCTCCCATCATCGGTCAAGGTTGTTGCTGTGGATATAAGCCAGCCAGTTGTAACGAAACTCATAGATCGAGGGACAATACAAGCTATCGGAATCGTAACAGACGTAGGTTCTTTCTTACCTACGGTAGTTCAACATCTAGAAAATTTTGAGAAAATAATGACTGGTAAGAAAGAAAGCGATTAGATTACTCGACGTATAGTTCCAGAAACTAGGTCGTTGTTAAAAAAGTTGATACAATATACAATGATAAATTATTCCAATACCGCAAGTTTAGTCTTTATTAAATTCAATGCGATCTTCGGGTCAGCTCTTCCACCAGTTAATTGCATCACTTTTCCAAGCAAAAAATTAGCAGCATTAGGATTTTGTTTTGCGTCCCTAACAGCAGATTTCTCAGATTTGAATATTGATTCGATAGTTTCAGATATTATATCTTTGCTATCTATTATGGAAGCATTCATTTTATCAAGTGCATAAGAGGGCATTTCTCCGGTCTTTGTTATCTGGCTAAGAATCATTTTCGCAATGTTCCTGTTGATTATATTCTGATCAATCATTCTTACCAACTCGGCAATATGTTTGGCTTCGATCCTAAATCCTGAGAATATAGATCCTTGCTCTTTTGTCGAGTCATCTATTAGTCCTAATAGGTCTGAGACAATCAAATTCGCAATTTCGTTTGGTGATGAGGGATATATATTAACTGTCGATTCGAAAAAGTCAGCCAGCTCTTTATCGTCAATGAGAACCTGAGCCACATGGTCAGAAAGCTCATAATCTCTAAGGAATCGAATTTTTCTTTCATGTGGAAGTTCAGGCATTTTTGTCTTAAGCGAAAATATAAAATCGTCTCCTAGAACGATTGTTGGGATGTCAGGTTCAGGAAAGTATCGATATTCTTCTTCTTCTTCCTTTGTCCTAGACTGCTTAGTTATATTTCTTGCATCATCCCAATGACGAGTTTCTGATTTAATTTCAATATCACGTGCTGACATTGTTTTTTGTCTCGTTATCTCATAGCGAAGTGCCTTTTCTACATCTCTAAATGAACCAACATTCTTGATCTCGACTCTATTTCCGCCTCCTAGAGAAACGTTCGCGTCACATCTTACCGAACCGTCAAGTCTTGTATCACAAACACCCAAATGCTCGATTATCGATGTAATTTTATTCAAAAACATTCGAACATCTTTTGGTTCAGAAAAATCAGGCTCTGTGACAATCTCTACTAAGGAGACGCCTGCTCTATTATAGTCTATAAGCGTATCGACATTAGTGTTTCCGTAAACCAGTCTCCCTGGATCCTCTTCCAGCTGAACTCTCTTAATTTTTGAACTCTTGACTCCATAATCGACTTTTCCCTCCACACCTATACTGGTGATTCCATATGCATTATACTGTGTTATTTGGAAATTTTTTGGTAAATCAGGGTAGAAATAATTCTTTCGGTAAAACATGACTGCGCTTGGAATTTTACACCCTAAAGCAATTGAGATCATGCTAGCATAGTCTACTGCACTTTGATTTAGTAGTGGAAGAGTCCCAGGAAGGCCAGAACAAATAGGGCAGATGTTTGTATTAGGTGCCATTCCTCGATAATCACAATGGCACGAACAAAATAATTTACTCTGAAGTCCAGTCAACTGACAATGGAGTTCAAGACCAATCTTTATTTCCAATTATATTTTAGGACTCCCCTGAATATCAATTATACTTTCAAAAGATGACGCAACATCAAAAAGCGTTTGCTCTTCCATTTCATTTGCCATTATTTGCAAACCTATAGGAAGACCATCGTTAAAGCCTATTGGTATTGAAATTGCAGGTATACCAGCCAGGTTAGCGATAACCGTATCAATATCTATCTGATACATCTTCAAGGGATCATCGATCTTTTCACCGAATTTAAATGGCAATATAGGCATTGTAGGAGATATCAAAACATCATATTTTTCAAACAATGATTTAATTTCCTGCTTTATCATTTCTCTTGCTTTTTGAGCTTTTAGATAATATTTTCCATAATACCCAGCTGAAAGAACATACGAGCCAATAATAATACGTCTTTTAACTTCTTCACCAAAATTACTGCGAACCTTTGTAAAATATGTGTTCCATTCATACTCCTCAGGATTGGAGTCAAATCCGTAGCGAATATTGTCGTATCTTGATAGGTTACTACTCGCTTCAGCCATAGCTATCGTATAGTATGATGCGAGAGCATACTGAACTGATTTAAGTGAAGTATCTTCGCATTTACAATCTGATCCTACAAACAAATCCATAGCTGAATAGATGCATCTTGAAACAACCGGATCAGCTCCTTCAACAAGTTCTTTTACTAGTCCAACCCGAATATTCCTCTTGTTTTGAAGACTGTATTTTGGTGTTTGATCACCTGAAGTTGCGTTAGTTATTGGTACTGTTGCTCTTGTCGTCTGATCGTTTTCATCTGCACCTGCGATCGCATTCATAATCATCATTACATCAGTGACGGTTCTACCTAAGGTTCCAATCTGCTCTAAACTATTAGAATAAGAAATTAGTCCAAATCTACTGACGCATCCATATGTTGGTTTTAATCCTACTACTGAACAAAAACTGGCTGGGCACCTTACAGATCCACCTGTATCGGAGCCTAATGATATGGCGCATTCTAATGCCGCTACACTTGCCGCACTCCCACCAGAAGAGCCACCTGCAACATAATTAATATTCCATGGATTCCGCGTGGGTCCAAATCTACTGAACTCCGTGGTAGAGCCCATCGCAAACTCATCGAGATTTAGCTTTCCAACGATAATTGCATCGTTTTCTTTCAATTTTTTAATCACAGTTGCATCGTATGGCGGAATATATCCCTCAAGCATTTTTGAAGCGCAAGTGGTTTTCAAGTTTTTGGTGCATATGTTATCTTTAACACCAACTGCAACACCTCCAAGTCCACCAATGCTCTCTCCGTGTTGTATTCTATTATCTATGGAACGTGCTTTTTCTATCGCACCCTCCCTATCAACAGCCACAAAAGCGTTGATTTTGACATCAATTTTTTCTATTCTTTCTAGAATCTGCGATATATATTCTACTGCAGAAAAGTCGCGATTCCTAATGCCTGAAGCAACCTGTTCCGCACTAAGGAGGTATAGATGATTCTCCAATTATATCATCTTTGGTCCTTTTACAAAGCCGTCCTTTCTATTTTTGGAAAATTCTAATGGATCTCCTTCGAACATGTGAATATCGTCCTTTCTTAATTCAGAAACTTTTTTCATTGAACTGGCCGGCTCACTTCCAACCAATGATACAGTATCTAGTTTATCAAAATACCTAATTATTTCATCGATTTGAGATACATACCTATCGAGATCTTTGTCTGTTAGTTCCAACCTAGAAAGCCAGCCAAGATGTTTTATTTCATCTTTTGAAACCATGTTAAACCATCACTGTCAATATTTTCCCTAGCATCTTTTAGGGAGTTAACCTGTCTATATCTCGTGGGTACAGAATTGTATCTCGGATGTTATCAATCTTCGCAATAGCCATCATCAGACGTTCCAGACCGACGCCAAATCCAGCATGGGGGGGCATTCCATAATCAAATACTTTCAGATGGTAATCAAAAGCCTGCGTATTTAATCCCTGTTTTTTCATTCTTTCCAATAATTCATCCTTCCTGTTTATTCTTGAGCTGCCAGAGGATATTTCTAACGAACCGTACATTAGATCAAAAGACTCGGAGACTCTACCAGACTCAGGGACAGACTTTGGCTTTACGTAAAAAGGTTTTATAGAAGTAGGCCAATCGGTAATAAAATAAAAGCCATTCATCCTCTCATCTGGCAAATTTCTCATTGCCTGGTGTGAGAGATCATCTCCCCATGTGATGCGCTCTCCGCCTCCTTGTAACTGTTCTATAAGATCAGAGTAAGAATATTTAGGGAACGGCAATTCGATATTTAGCGATTCAAAGTCAAGATAAGCAAGATCATTTTTGTTCTTCTCTTTAACTGAATCTAGAACGTGCAATATCATCCTCTCGAGCAAACTCATTATATCGTTGTAATCTACAAAGGCCTTTTCTACATCAATAGATATTGACTCACAGAGATGTCTATTAGTGCGCGATGGTTCGGCTCTAAAAATTGGGCCTATTTCGAACACATTTTCAAATGCCATAGTCAGTTGCTCTTTATACAATTGTGGACTTTGCGCCAGGAATGCTTCTCTGTCGTAATAAAATATTGGAAATAATGCCGCACCGCCTTCTGTAGCAGTAGCAATCATTTTTGGTGTATTTACTTCGATAAACCCTTGTCTTGCTAAGAATTCCCTGCTTGCATTCAGCACAGTATAACGAATATGGAATATGCTCTGAAGAATATTTCTACGTAGGTCTATTGCTCTCAAATCCAATCTGGTATCGATACCTATAGGTGTCTTATTTTGCGTCATAAACGGAGCTGCTTTTCTAGCAATAGAAAAAGCCTTAAGTTCTAATGGGATAATCTCGAAACCGCTAGGCGCTTTATCTTGAGGTCTAACCGTACCCCTAATTGCAAGCGAAGTGTGTTCTTTTATTTGTTGGATTTGCCCAAATAATCGCTTTGAACATTCGCTCTTCTTCGCAATAACTTGTATGTCTCCGTATCTGTCTCTAACAATAATAAATAGGATGTTACCATGATCACGCTTGCTTGAGACCCAGCCCATAATTATTACTTCCCTATCATCTAGCGATGAGTTGATTTCCGAGGAATAATGCGTCCTTCTCCACCGCCCAATCTCCTCTTCGTGTAGTACATCATTCAATTTTAAAGACCTTAATCGTGTTAAATTTTGTATTGCAACGGATAATTTAACCTTAATGACGCACAACGCTTTTAATAGAAACTAGTATCGCACGCAGGTTGCAATTACAAAGCTAGGATTATCCAAGTATCGCCATCATCATCTTTTCCAGATGTTGGTCAATCACACGCGCATATCCTGTTAGAAAGCGTGGCTATTAGATGTTGCATAATTTCTTGTTTTAATGATGATTTTTGGCAGTATCTTCTAGCCGTCAACGAAGATGCTATACCATGTTTGTTTCTAACGTTATTGATGTTAAATATTTAAGACGCGTAACAACGATTAACTGGTCGCAGGATATTTCGAACAACCTTGAAACCGAATAAACATCAAAATATCAGTCAATTTTTGGTTGCAAAAGGAGGAATTCCATCACTCATCATTTTATAACACGTTAATATTGCATTACCTTCCTTTCTTTACACAATGATCACAGTATCTTTCTATAAGAGTAACGCCCACATCTACCTTAAACAAAGCCTCTTGAGTAGCTACGCTACCGCAGTGTGAACAGAATTTTGTTTTACCTTTGTGTTTGGCAATGTTAGCCTTTTTTCCATTAAATTTTCACCTTGAGCCACAACAAGTCCAGTTCTTGCAATATTAATCATTATTAATTGCAACCGCCTTCCCTATAAAAATACCATTGCGGGTTTTACAATTTCCTAAAACATCGTCAGCATTACCTGGAGAACTAAACTCCATAAGGAAGTGATTCTGAGACGCCCAAATTGAGTGTAAAAACGCAATTATTTTAAATTGAATCATGAAGATCTTCAGTAAAATAACGATAACGATTATTTGTACATTTTTTACTCTTATATTCATGATTATTATACTGAAACTTATCATGATTATTGTCACAAAAGTGGAACCTGAATATGCTCTAAGGAATCAACTGATTGGGATTAGACTCAATTTGGAAAACAGGGGAATTGAGGAGAAAAGAGCCGAAATATTAGTGTATATTTCGGAAAAAAGTCAACGTGTTGCTAATAATATATTCGATAAGAGAGATAGTCTTAATACACTCACAACAGAAGTAATTAATGCGGATAAGCCTGCCAGTGTATACATACCATTAAAGAATGGAATATTGGTTGACCGTGGGGTCATATCTTATACCATTGAAATAAAACAACTTTAGTGAAAGTGAGGGAATCCCACCATACATGGAACAACATAGAATTAGTTGATTGTACATTGAATGATCTGTACAAAAACTAGAGCTCATGTTATATGTCTTATCTGCTTCTCGAGGCTCCTTTCGAATACTAGGAAGAGTCCGTTTATGTAGGATACGGATGATATATTTATTACCTCTTTCAGTGCTCTGCAAACAACTATCCATCTTACACATACCATGCTTTAGAATAAGCTGGCATTAGGTTAATTAAATCACAGACTATGGACAGTTCTCGAAGTTGATGTTGGACTATGTGGATACTACAAGGTTAGCTTTAGAAGCTTACGTGTTACCTTTTTTTGGTTTGAAGCAAAGCTGATCTCTTTTTATTCATAATAAAACTCCCGCCAAATGATATTATCAGGTTGAACGCGAGGGCAACGACAGCAACGTACAATGAACCAAAAATTGGTATATTAAACAGAGATGACGTTAGTGTTCCAAAGTGGTTCGTATACTCGACCATAAGAATTCCTGAGAATATTCCGACTAGCAAACCAGCAATGAGGGGTTCTTTTCTTAATGATTTGACATAAAGACCAAAGAATACTGCAGGTAATGTCTGTGTAATCAGTATACCTCCCAAAAGTTGTAGTGATATTGCATACGTAGCTGGAATAGTAAACACAAAACCAAGTGCTATAAACTTGAAGACAGTTGATGAAATCTTTGTTATTCGAATCTCAGAAGTTGCAGACGTGTTTGGTCTGATCTCTTTTATTATATTTCTTGTAAGTAGATTTGCTTGTGACATTGCCATAATTGCTGCCGGTACCAGACCACCTATGAATATACCAAGAAGAGCTATACCTGTGAACCAAGATGGCATTGAATACAAAATCAATGAAGGAACAACAAGTATACCGCGTGAGCTTTCAGGAAAATGTGAAAGAAAATTCATTGCAGGTGGGACAGCATATACAAGAATTCCCATAAGCGCCATAATAGCAAGTCCTATTCCGTAAAGCGGTAGGAGTGCAGTGCTACTTCTAAGCTTATGTACACTTTCCGAGCTCAAAACACCGTTTATCGCATGGGGATAGAGATACAATGCAAGCGCGCTTCCCAATACCAGAGTTGCATACCCAGTAATAAGTGAGTTGGGTACGGTCAAATAACTTGGCTTTACATCCCTGAAGGCAGTACCAAAACCACCGCTTATACTCAGAGGGACTACGACGATAACCGCAATAACAGTTATCCAAATTAGTACATCCTTTAATACGGCAGTAAGAGTTGCTCCCCGTAGTCCGCTCGTATAGGTAAAGGCAGCTAATATCACAAATGCAACTAAGAGTGCGATTTCCTCAACCATCTGAGAATTCGTTGTACCTGAAAGCATTACAATAAGAACTGATTGCATTCCTACTATCTGTAAGGCGATGTACGGTAGCAACGATACAATTCCTGTTATTGCAATTAGAATAGATAGGCTAGTGCCACCAAATCTGTCTTTTATAAAATCAGAAGCAGTGATGTATCCTTTTTCTTTCGACAAAGCCAAAAGCCTGGGCATAGTAACAAGAGCTACTCCAAATGTTAGTGCAACATAGGGAATAGCAAAAAAGTAAAGCGAGCCTTTTGCAAATACTCCTGATGGAATTGCAACGAAGCTGTAAGCAGTATAGATATCTGCACCAATTAAAAAAAAGACAAGTGTGGTACCAAGCTTTCTTCCTGCAAGCGACCATTCATGTGTGTCATTTAGATTGCCTCTGCGCCAATATTTTCCATAAAATCCGAGAACTATAAACAAAACAAAGAGTCCAACAAATGGAATTATAGTACTAAACCCGACAGTCATCATCTATTTACGGTCTCTTCCTCCTTCTTTTTCGCTTCATTCATCAGACGTGCAAATACTAGGTAGAACCCAGAACAAAGTGCAAGCCATACCGTTTGAAACCAATAAAAAAAAGACATTCCAAATAATTCGGGTAATTTCCTATTGTAAAGAGGCGTTGATAGGTTAATTACAGCTGGTATTAAGATTAAAAGAGCCAAGATAACAAATCGTCCAGATTTCATTCTCTTAAATTCAAAAACAAAAATATAAACAGTTAGCTTAAATAATATTAAAGATTAGTCAAATGAATGAATGCATGATGAGTGCATTGGCACACATCTTCGCAATGGAGAAAAAAGTAATGATGGACGATTGTTTGTATTGGCAATACCATCCTTCGATCAATTAACTTAACTTATTCGAGTATTTGCGTTTTCATGCGTAAACTGCGTCTATCTTACTAACAGTCATAATGAGCGAACGTATTGATATTCCTTGTTTTAATTTGTTCCATATGTAATGGATGAATCCCTGTCTGGTTTTCTTTCTGACCCATGACACAACAAATTCCATTGAAGGCACTGCCTTTGTTATCCTGTACGAAAGCAGTCTGTATCTGAGAATTTGCAGGAGAATATAGGCCAGAAAGACTAGGTGCGC
>JBAVTY010000109.1:0-4128 GCA_049696495.1 Candidatus Nitrosopolaris sp. | reverse complement strand
TTGGTAGAATTCATTTTATCATAGAAATCATACGCCATTAATTTCTCATCTGGCCATACCATGGATATGTAAACAGAGAATTTCATTCTATTACCTGTATGTGCTATCTTTTGCTGCTCACCTTCATCCCGAAAATCAATTGATAACGAAGAGCTGTTGAGACCTATAAATGAAATTATCGTCGATGATGCCATTGAATGGATAAGCAACTGACATGTGTGTCTTAATCAAATGATTGCTCATAAGCCTGTAGAAGTGTATCATCCCGTTGTAATAAAAGACAAACAACGATTTTGGGGAAGAATACTGATTGTAGATGACTATGCAGATGTCACTGTAACTTTCAAAGCAGGGATAGAAGAGAGCAATAACTACAAGGATGCTAACAACAGAATTGAAGTATATACATCTAATAATCCTGTTGTAGCATTGTCAGAATTCAAACCAAATTACTATGATCTTCTTTTGGTTGACATTAATATGCCACATATGAACGGATTTGAATTATGTGAAAAGCTATTGGCTATCGATATTGATGTCAAAGTTTGCTTCATGTCTTCTGTAGAGATAAATCGCGAGGCCCTCAGAGAGATATATCCAATAAGCTAGGATGCTTTATCAGAAAGCCAATCAGTATAGATTATTTGGTTAAACGAATTAGGTCAGAATTGGATTAAGCGTTTGATGATGAAATTATCCTGATTGTTGGCAGTTATGGTGTGCTTACATATTTTCAGTCTCAGCAATCATACAAATTCGTCTGGAGCATGGTAGCATCAAGTATTGGTCCTAGAATTTGTTGGTTTCTTAAATTAGCGCGCGTTAAATCAGCCAAGATCCCCTTACAGTATTGAGTTTATTTGTCCTAGTAAGGAGTCATTGTCTACTGGCTTACGAATAATACAAATTTCATCGATGTTATGGTAACACTTTAAGTTTTCACAGGAGGCCTCATCAGCTGCCGTCAAAAAACAAATTGTAACTTTATCATCTAATTCCCTAATTTTCTTGTATAAGCTAAATCCACTCATCGCCGGCATTTTGACATCAAGTATGACCAAGTCATATAGACCAATAGTAAAATTCTCTAATGTTTCAGAAGCATCAGTAAACGAATCAACTTTGAAGCCGTTCTCCTCTAAAACTAACTTTATGGTTAAACTAACATCATATTCGTCATCCACAACTAGAATTCTTTTTATACTTTTAATTTTCTGAAACTGCAGGCACATTACGATCTGGCAGCATTATCCGTAGACATATGTTCAAAAGTTCTTGTGGCATTAACCCCTATTCTAGAAAGTTCCTTTATGCATTCCTTTCTATGTTGAATGAGTATTTTTGATGATTCCAAGTTTGCAAATATCGCATTATTTACTAGTTTAGTTATAGTTATGAGGTTATCTGCAAAACTACTGACTACCCTCGCATAGATTTCACTTACTTTTCTTGGGGAGGGACAATATGTATAGAGCATTCCATATGCATTTTCAATATATGGAGCCCATGCTGATTGAAATGAATTAATTATTTCCTTTTGAGATTGAAGATAACTATCTGCAATTTCTGTAAGAATTTGAATTGTGTGCTCTTGATAGTCATTGATTACTTGTGTCTTGCGGGGAATATCTGTTCCTAGTTCCTCTATTGTTCTGTTGATGTTATTTTTGGTCTCATTTAGTGCTTCATTAACATATTAACTGACTGATGTTGCTCTTCTGAGGATATCGGAGTGGTTGTAATAGCTTCTTTTGTTGTAATGTTATCGCGAGATCCTTTTTTTGCTGACATGGTATCTGATGGTATGTGAGGTCAATAAAAACCAATCAACATAAAGAAGTATAATTAAACAATAATACAACTATAAAAATCGGCTGAATGATTGACAATTTTGCAGTGAATCTGCAGTTACGGAACTTAATTCATGAATAATGCGCATAAAGGTGATTTTGCTCGCGTTGGATTGGTATGTGGAATCAATCGTTATCGATGCCTACCATACCCACTCCACCGCCTCCAACTAGTAACCCTCATACCACTACCAACCCCTACTACACCAATAACAAACAACTCGGATCGGCGCGAATTGTCGTCGTCACTATTATTGTTGCAGCATGGAAATTAAAGCATAGAAGAATTATATTTTGCTGGATCCGTCTTTGTAACCGATTAGTGCTGTAGTCCCGGTTGTACTAGTCGATAGTACAAAATATCATCACAAAGAACAAGATTTCGGGTAAGGGAAAGTATTGCATTATCTTCGATGAATAATTTCTAGATCTAGCTGCTGCAGTCTTATAATTTTGCTATCTTCTTTCTTACGACAATCTACTTCTGCAAAAAACCTACCATCGAATTCATCGTTAGTGATTTGTATGCATTTATCAAAACGTGTAAGTAGCGTTTGATAATACGGAGATGACGGAGTACAAATGAAGCTTACGATAACTGATGTATCGCTTAATTTTCGCAGCGAATTCGTAATCTCTTTAATCGTAGACAGGGCTTCTCCAATTCTTACAGGGGGATCCTCTAAGAACATACGAAGTATATCTGAAATAAGAATGATCTTGGTATCAAATTTCCGAACGACGTTGGGTAATTCATAAGTGACTAAATTTGCTAATTGATAAATTGTGAATGGTCTACTTACAATAATTCTCTTCAAGACATCCAGGATATCAAGCCCATATTGACGTGCAAAATTTACGTAGCTGTAAATATCGGAGCTGTTTCCTGCGTTAATAATTATTACATTAGGAGAACCAAATCCACCGTGTCTCTCTGACAACAAAGCGCTAATACACAGTCTCTCGATAAGAATTTTTGAATGATTTCCGACTAAGCATATACGTTCGCCAATTCCAAGTGTCAAAATAGAATCTATTTTTTCAATATCAAATCTCAATCTAGAAGCAGTATGGAATTTTGGTGGAAATAATATCGATGCTGTTGGATTACTATTGTTTTGTTGTGATGTCAGTGTTCTTTTTAGACTCTTTGAAAGTAGAACACCACATTTTGGACATTCTTCAGACGATTGTATAAGACCAGTAGACTCGTCTGTCTCCGTCAGAAGTGTGTTACATTCGGAGCAGAAATATTGCACAAGCGCATGCCCATGAATCATTTAGAATATTATCGCACAGTACGTAATAAAGAACGTATAATACAGTAATCTTTTGAATATCTGATGCCAGCCATCTCCCTCCTCCATTGACTATTCACTCGATATTAGAAAATTGTTGACAAGTTCATATAATGTTTTCGTGTACGTAATACCCTTAGATTTTATTCTCTTGGATTTTTATCTAATTTGTCGATTTGGGTTTAAACATTCTTTCAGATGTTTGGGCTGCGTTCTTGCTTAGACCCAACCAAAAATACCTGGTATAGACTAACCAATAATAATGGTAACAATAAGGGCGATCAGAAATGATTATTCTGGTGAAATTAGAGGTAGAAGCGGTTTAAAACCCAATCATAAGTATGAACATCTCAAGAATTACAGTGAGTTGTTTCACTGGCAAATGTCATCACACAAAAAGAATGGACGCTAAGAAATTCATAAATTCCTGACTAATGTCAAAGCAACCAATTGTGATACTACATTAACGCCTAAGATAGTGAGGGTATATGATTATGATCGAATTTGCGTCTTGGACTTTACTAGGTCCTCGCCGTCCAGTCAAAAATATGTTATGCGACATGAAAAATACCAGTGCTTGTCCTTTCATTATGGGAATGTTTGATAGCATTTCTTTCTGAAGACGGTTACGCTACTTTTGTTGATGTTCCGCCAGTTAAAACTATTTGGTTATTTGAGAATGTATTCTTGATGTCGAATCCTGAACAATTTTTAGCCCTTGTGCTGTAGAACTAACTATTTTGTTCGAAGTGAATATATTTCCAGATGAACTATTATTGATAAGTATAGCATGTGATTCAGAATTCATCATCATGTTATAGTACATCTTGTTATTTGTAGAACCTAAATTTAGGTAAATTCCGTTTCCACTATTTGAAATAGTATTACTGTATAACTGATTGTTATGTGATTGTGAAACATAGATACCTGATGGTTCATTATACACAATATTATTCCTTGCGATAGAATTATACATATTT
>JBAVTY010000108.1:0-2304 GCA_049696495.1 Candidatus Nitrosopolaris sp. | reverse complement strand
CTATTATTCACAAAGAAGCAGAAAAAGGATAATTGAAGCGTTTGATACGAAATAAACGCTTACTCTGAATCTGGTAATGTAAAGAAATTTTCTGTAATTTTTCTTAAAGTATCAAAATTCTGTTCAGCCTCAATAACTACATTATTGTATTCATATTTCACATTGAATGATTTTAATATAGTCCGAAATAAACTCGATTTCTTACCGTTCTCTGTAATTTCAATTTTATCAACTATAAGCGGCTTTTCTTCAACGAGCCATCTGATCTTTCTATAGGCAGTACTATGAGATACATTACTGTCTCGCATAATTTGATTAACTGATTTGGATTGATACATGGCTGAATCCAAAATCTTTTGTAATTCGGTGTCAGCCAACGCAGCAAGAATCGCTCGCTTAAGTCTCTTCCCTTTGACTATCATTCTTTTTCTATACTATCTAGCCTACAATACATAGAATTTCTAAATTTTTATTACATTCAATGTGTTTTATTCTTGATCTATTGATAGTTTTAGCATTATTATATGATGTTATAATGAGGCTGGTCATACCTAGAGATGAGCTATCCTCATTAAATATTTTCTTCAATGAAGATAGTATTTTCTTCAATGAAGATAGTGTTACAAAAGGCACCATGACGCTTGCTAAAGAGACGTTAGTGAAAATGAAGGCCATTTTATTTATCTAGAGCAAAACAATAACACTTGATGATTTTACGAAATAGAATAAAGATTATGTAGATAGAGCCAGTTACAAAAAGAATTGTAAACTGGCAGAATATTCGTAAACATCAATAGTTTAGCTTGCTTATGAAGACGTAGCAACTATTAATTGCTTATGATCTTAATAAGAAATATCAGGGAATGGATTTTTCTTCCATTTTTAATGTCCAGCTCTTCTAGTATTACCAATGAAAATGCCACCAGGGATGCCACCAGTAGTGATGCCACCAGTGGTGGGGGTAGCCGTAGGCGTATGCTTGATGGTCTCCAACTACAGGGCCTGACGCAAATAGGAATACTGCTACAGCAATAGCTATCGCACTAAGAGCCATACCTGTCATAGAATTCATTGGTTCTATAATATGAAACAATAACAAAGGATTATAAAGATATAGACGAGGAGATGTTTTTCTGGTCAATTTGATGTGACTCCATTATTGTATGAGCATTCATCATAACCGGCCGTCCAGCTAGCCCTTGTTTGTCTATAGTTGCAGATCAACAACCACAGGATGTGACCAACACCGCCACACCCGGCACAACACCACACCTCGAGAACAATTATTCCTTGTTGACTTACCTGTGCCACGTTGTGCCACAAATCGAACACCTGATTTTTCTATTCATATAATTATGAATTAATGGGCCTAATAATCCGCTACCTTCTTTAGCACAAAGACATAATGGTACAAATAAGTGCCAGCCAAATCGATCATAGACAAATTAAGAGGAGTGGACAATTCAGAGCTCATTTTCCAATTCTGCCAGGATGATGTTTGTTCAACGATGCTATGTGCCTGTTTCGATGTCATCGAAGGCTTTTTCTTCAGACTTTAACCGAATAAGTTCAATATCGCTAGGCTACAGCTGACTGGGTGGAAGCTGTTGGATGTGTACGTAACGGCTTGATCTTACCAGCTGCAGGCTCAAACCGACCGAACATCCAAACGAATTGGTTCAGAGGGACAACGTTAACGTAGAGCAACGTGAAGTTGGATGGATCGAGTAGACTAAACATCCAGGCGCTGTGAGGCTCTTGTTCCTGAAATTCTTTCAATCCTATAATAGTTCGATTCAAACTCTTTCTAATACCTACCCTCGGGGTCCATAATATCTCCTGACACAAACGTATAGAAGAATCATCTATATATAAAGGTGAACTCTATCTATACGCTCATGCACGGCTTATGTTATCAGTATAAGTGGTCATGCATGATGTATATATCGGGGTTTGAGCTATAGATAGATTGTAATGACGCAAATGGTATTATGTAATGACACTCATGCACGGCTTATGTTATCAGTATAAGTGGTCATGCATGATGTATATATCGGGCTGGTTCGGACTATGGGTACTGACTTTCAATCCTATAATAGTTCGATTCAAACCGGTAGACGCTGACGCTATTTCTCCTCCTTTAACCCGGTTTGGATTGTAAAGACTCGTTGCGGTTCCTTTCAATCCTATAATAGTTCGATTCAAACAGTTTATCTTTATCGGCCATATAATCATCTATAGTGACTTTCAATCCTATAATAGTTCGATTCAAACTCGCATAGTCTTTATCGTTGCTGTACACAT
>JBAVTY010000107.1:0-2716 GCA_049696495.1 Candidatus Nitrosopolaris sp. | reverse complement strand
AATTACAACTCGTCTTAAGATCTCCAGAACAGATATTCGACTCTTTTCCTCAAGAAGAAAAACTACAGAATCCTTTCATGTTGTCGATACCGGGAACTTTCGACTTAAATATTGAGAAAAGAAATGAGGAGCATGAGGAAATCATATTAATTCAGAAATGGGATGGATACAGACCGAGGAGCGTTTCGCCAATATTTGATTCTCTTTTAAAACGATATAGATATGATCATCAGACATATTCAAAAGCATTCTTAATATGCAAATGGTGTTTCTGGTGTGCATCTAATTTAAGCATAAGGAACGTGATTACCAAATGCCCTGTGTGTGACTCCTTATTGAATTCAATTCCAATCTCAGATACGGCAGTTTATGAAATTGATTCTATCCAAAAAGGTAGAATTAAACTAGAACCTAAAACCCCGAATGTTGTACAAACGAGCGGTTTAAATTGAATATAATTCCCGGCGGGAGACAATGAAGTAAATATGATGTAAGTGGATCGATTCTAATGACTGGTTCCAAGGAAGGAGCAATAAAATGGCATCATAGTTTAAAACATGACCGCATCAAGGTACACCATGTGGTACGCTAATGGGATTACAGAATCATAGTCATCAATATCAAGCTGAATAACTTCAATGTTTTTGAGTATAAATGCTATTCACTTTCATTAAACGCTACTAGTGTAGATTTTAGCGAGTCCAATCCCGTGAAGAAGAGATCTATCTATTTACATTAGATGGTTATGGCATATTGGAACCATTTCACGATAGTGTAAATGAGGCAATAATCAATTTGGTCGAATATCCTGGAAGAGTCAAGGAAGGGATTCCACAGAATGAGGAGTAATAGGGAATATATACAAACCAAAATCTGTGAAATAGATAACGCCGATCTAATATACGACATCAAGGAAAAGTGTGACAAGGAGTTCGTAGAGAAATATAATAAATCTGTTGTGGACTCAATGGATTGTTCTATCAAAAAATTGGAAGTAGAGATGACAAGACAAAATACGATTTCTGGGAAGAATACAATGAATTTTTGTCACTGTTTGAGGAATTCATAGACCCAAGGAATGAATTTGACTCTGAAGTGAAAGAAAAGCACACCGACAACTTCAAACGTACTTTAAATTGATGATAAGTGTATCTCTGTTCTTAACTCCGTTCGCTTGTCTGGGTGTGGTGGATCATTGAGTCCTTTCCCAAAGACTTCCGCTTCGGCCTAGGTGTTGGCGAGTTCTACCGTCCAAATGATCCCTTCGACGTCGTCGCAGTAGTTTTATAGACAAAGGGGGCCAATAACCATTCCTCGGTGTAAGAAACTATTCGACTAGAGTGAGAAGTAGTATCTGGGTGCTGGACAGGATATGAGCTACCGCTTTTATCGTACTTTTCTGATTCATGGACCATTTCTTCCAATGTTACGGAAGCTTGAGAAGAACAGATATGATTTTACATATATTATTGACATAGACACACATCTGTCGCTAGATCTTATTACAAGTCACAAAGTCTTCTTGAGTGTCGAACATAATGAATACTGGTCTTGGATGAATAATGTCG
This sequence comes from Candidatus Nitrosopolaris sp., assembly GCA_049696495.1. GTDB lineage: Archaea > Thermoproteota > Nitrososphaeria > Nitrososphaerales > Nitrososphaeraceae > Nitrosopolaris. The sequence continues at coordinate 1,148 of JBAVTY010000107.1, read as the reverse complement.
AGTTAGCCTCACTTAGTTTTGAATTTAACTTTTCGAATTCCTTATGTGGATAGTCTATGCTGTATGTTTTACATTATGGCTTTTTCACTGGACTGTTAGCTTTTATCTGTGATAAATGTGCGAATTAGTTCGTATACTGAGGTCGTTTTCTCAACAAATGGTGCACGGCCTGCGCCGTCTATTTTTTCATTTTTAGCATTTGGTAGCTTATCTTTGAACTTCTCGTAATATTCGATGGGTATTAAATTGTCCTTTATACCACATATTATCGAACAAGGAATATCGTGAATTCGCTTGAATTCATCTGATTCAATATGTGTTTTAGTACTATCCTCATAGGCATTTTCAAACGCATACATCGCACCTTCTTTTATAATGGTTTCAATAAAGTTGTTAACCACGAAAGGAGGCATGTACGAAGGATCCGCATATATAGCACCTAATGCTTTTTTCAATTTCTTGTATCTAAGTACCGGCTCCATCTCCATTGCGGCATTTCGATACTCTTCCAACGATGGAGTGGGTTTTTCAAGCAGACCTGAAGAATCTATCAATACAATCTTTTCTACAAGATTCTTGTTTTCAATGGCGACCCGTAGCGCTATGTAGCCACCTAGGGAGTGACCTACTATAGTTACCTTTTCATTTTTCAGATTAATTGCTTCAAGGAAATCTATTATAAATTTACTAAGACCTTTAACTGTATAATCAACTTGTTGTGGCTTGTCACTTCCTCCAAAGCCTATCAAATCAACAGCGATTGTATGAAATTGTTCCGATAGTGCGTCTGGAATATCTCTCCAAGCGATAGAAGATGAGCCAATTCCGTGAATAAATAAAATATGCTTCTTATCTCTATTCTTAGACTCATTATATAATATTGTATGTCCATTCACTTTTATTGTTGTGTATTCATTTCTAGGTATCTTGTAATTTTCTGAATCGATTTTGTTCATATGTGATGACTTGGTTATGTGTTGTACTTCCTTACATAGGTGACAATATAGCTTACCAACATGGGTTACACTTCTGTCAGGAAGTGTATTCATATAGAAATCAGAACAAAGTTTAATCTAATACATGAAAAGGAATGGACTGGACTGGTGACACCGTATCTAATATTTGTAAGAGGTATTGTGTTTCCAGAA
>JBAVTY010000106.1:0-5898 GCA_049696495.1 Candidatus Nitrosopolaris sp. | reverse complement strand
GATGCGATGTTGTGCTGGCTAGCTGAGAAGCTTATGACAAATTCATTAGAGATATGGTACGATAGACATGGTTAGTATTCTCACCTTAGTTTCTAATATTGATCGAGAACAACGAATATCGCGCTTTTAATTACCAAAATAAAAAGATGTGTTAGTCTGGCCTTTACGAAGATTGGGGGGAACTGTAACATGCTATATAAAAATACTTGAGAGTAGTGGATAATATTACAATAATGCCTGTGAAGATAAGTCGGATATCTTATAATCTTCTTACTATAGCGTCTCTCATTGTCTATACGATACTACTAATTACAAGTCATATTCTTGCTGATCCATTATCAACCTTACCTAAGTCTTTTGCATATTCCAAAAGCAGTAGCTCCAATAGCCTAGGTTCTTTTGTGGGATCACAAAAGGCTGCTTCTATGCTAAGAATGCATAATGCCACCGGCACGGTGGTCCTTGTAGGTGAAGTGAATCCGATAAGTTTGGAGAGGCCGATGTTTAAGCCATTCATTGAGATGGATTCTCAAGGGTCCTATTTAACCAAGAATTACGAATCTTATAAGATCGCAAAGAATCAATCTGAACCTATAAAACCTAATACAACTGTCTTTGAGGTTAAACCTGGGTTATTTCATGATATCCGGTTACCCAAAATGCCTAGAACAAGTCTAAATATGTCTAACTCCATTTTAGGTGCTTTTCAAGGCTTATCACAGAATTGTTGCTTTCCTCCAGATGTACAGGTTGCAGCTGGTAAAAAGTATCTGTTAGAAATGGTTAACCTTGACGGAGCAATTTATACAAAGGACGGCACTCTTGTAAAGGCGTTTGGACTGGAACGGTTCTTTAATCCTTCAGTGGGGTCAAATATAATAGATGAGATGACCGATCCAGTATTTCTGTTTGATAATCTTTCTGAAAGATGGTTTGCATCTATATCTGATATAACTGAACATAGTATTCGAGTAGCTGTTTCCAAAACAGAGGATCCCATGGGCATTTGGACAATTTACAACTTTCCATTTATGTCACAACCCAATAATTGCTCTGATCAACCTTTCATTGGAGTAAGTGAAGATAAAGTTGTAGTGACTGTCAATAATTGGGGAAATGATTGTAATTGGTCTTCTGGCATGGGCATTCGGGGTCTACAGGGTCTGCTAATACTAATACATACGTTTCGATTCCTTGAACTGCATGTACATAGCACAGTTGACGTGCAAGATATCTGTTTTCACCTTTTGATATTACGTGGATCCGTTGAACCTGATGGGGGTGGTGAACGACCAACTGCTTGCCAGTATTCTTTTTCTACTGATAGATTTGGAAAACGTGGTTTTATTTGTCCTATAGAATATACATAAGTAGGAGGACTATGCATTGCCCCGGATCCGATGTCTGACCTTGTTGCTGTTAATAATTGTAAATACTGCGCTTTGTTAATAAGAAAGACAATAGTGTGATAAGAGAATTGAACCCTTAAACAGGCGATGAACGAACGAATTTGCTAATTGCCAATTAAGGAGCAGCGGTGACAATAGAAATGAAAAGGGATATGTCTGTTTTGGCTTGGTATGATCGGTTGCTCTAATAAAACATACTATGTAACGCTAGACATGATTCATTCATTTAAGATAGCTATATTTTTTTGTGCTCAACAATCGAAACGAAGACGCCAATCTCAGACGGATTCCTGTATTACTTGTTCCAACCAAATTGCAAAGAAGAATACTGTGTCACTTGTGCACTTTTGAGATTGCTAGCTATGAGACCTTCTATACCAAAAGCTGCTTGACAAATCTCAAATGGGTTTGGATTAGTCGGATTAATGAATCCGGCACTACAGTGGTGTAGAATGGGTTTCTGCCCAACATCGCAACGAAACCCAAATCAGAATAATTTAGGAATTGTTAATTCCAGTGGGCAAGTAATCGAAAAGCATCAAATATGTCGTATATGAAAATAAATAGACAAACTATGTTGAAATTTAAGAACGTTCACATTTACTGCAATCGGGCAAACACGTTAGACTTCAACGTTATAGTGCCAAGACTACAAAAATATTTCACAAACGTTGCAATAGACGTGAGACATCCGTTTTTGAATAATATAGATAATGTACTTGCAGAGAGCTTAGTGTCTATTAGGATATCTGATATCGATAAACCTTTTAATGAACAACTAAGAATAAAAGTTCAAGGAAAATCAGATCAAAATGTTGCTTATGAGAAGAACTTTCCGAAATACCTAATTCTTAAAGGTATTAGTAATGGTAGTAGTACTACTGAAAGCCAGTATAAAGAATTGATATTATATGATGGGTTTATGATGCAAAGATTATTTGAAACAATGATCAATGAAAATGAGTCGAATACCGATCATGTGCATATAGTGTTTGAAGATAGATTGATCTGTACTTTTAGTGAAGAAGATTGGCGCTATCATGCAAGAACTATTATAGCGGGCAATCCTTCAATTATTTCCACTACTGGTATTGTTGAAGCACCTGCCAAACCAAAAGAATGGTACATAAATCAAATGCTGTCAGCTGCTTATGATATAGATCGTGATGGTGACGACAAAAATGATGGGATATCATCTAGTGGAAAAAAGTATCTTGATTATGGTGATTATCGAATAAACTTTGCAGCAGTTGGATATGCTCTTCAGACATTATTTTTCTTTATAACGGAAGGAAATCCTTTCTGTAATGATATTAATTGCAGACTTTATAATGCGCACTGGCAAGAAGAACTGATACATTCACAAATACAAAGCGAGAGACTATGTAATGAGCATGCTGCATCACTGCATCAATTCAATACCGTTTGCTGTTGAATAATAGATAACTTGGATTGGTTTTTAATATAATTTTTAAGAATAAGATCATTGTTAATGAGAAAATTAGGAACATAATCAAACATTGCCTAAGGATAGCGTATGGTAGTAAAGGTGAATCTATTCTTTTAGTATTTTGTATTTGATAGTTAACTTATTTCATACCATAGACATTCACACAGCAGTGGACAGCAATAGACAAGGGCAGGAACACAACAAAAAGAACTACTCTAGCACCAATAGTAGTTCTTATCTTTACAGCAGCAACATTAGTAGTAAGGAAGAATATGGACGAATATAGCTAATGGATTGTAACTAACGATAGAGCAGATCTAACTCCAGAGGTTACGTCATCGACCAGGATAGTCTATATATATTGTATATATATACTCGAGTAGAGGAGAAAACAGGATGGCAAAAGTTCGTGAAGTGTTGTTCGACGTTATGCGCGAACTCGGCATGACGAAGATCTTTGGAAATGTCGGCTCCACAGAGGAGCTTATGCTTCAAAACTTCCCGCCCGATTTCGAGTACATCCTTTCGCTCCAGGAGTCCGTCGCGGTCGCCATGGCAGATGCGTATTCGCAGGACACGGGCAAGCCGGTACACGTGAATCTTCATTCGGCAGCGGGAAGCGGTAACGGCATGGGCAATTTCCAAACCGCCTGGTACAACCGCACGCCGATGATTATCACAGCCGGCCAGCAAGTCCGGGCGACGCTTGTAAACGAGCCCTATCTCACGAGCAAAAACCCGTATCTGCAGGCATTACCGTGGGTGAAGTGGAGTTATCAACCGGCCTGCGCCGAAGACGTTCCCGCCGCATTCTTCCGAGCCTATGCCACGGCTATTATGGCACCGGCAGGGCCCGTTTATCTCTCTCTGCCCATGGATGACATGGATCGGGAATGCCCTGGATTTCCCCTGCGTCGGAAAATCGAGCCGCGTCTCTCCGCGGGCAAAGATGTTCTCCAGCCAGTGGCAGAAGCGTTGGCAGCCGCGAAGCGTCCCCTGCTAGTCATCGGCGGGGCCCTCGATCAGACAGGAGGATGGTATGACGGTATCGCGCTTGCCGAGAAGTTGAACGCGGCCGTGATGGCGTCCCCTATGAAGGACGACCTGGATTTCCGGAGACTCATTCCCTTTTCCAGGGTGGACTTCTCAGCGGCGCCAGCTCGCTCTGCAAGCAGCTACAAGGCTACGACCTGGTGGTGGTGATCGGAGCTCCTGTCTTTCGTTACTATCCTTACGCGCATGGTGCGTATCTACCTGAGGGGACCCGGCTCATTCTCCTGACCGACAGCACAGAAGAGGTTGCGCGTGCCGTGGCAGGCGATGGCATTGTCTGCGACCCTGCGCGCGCATGCGCGACCCTTGTTGAGCTGCTCCCTAAAGCGACCCGCAAAGCTCCAGAGCCCCGCAATCCGCTTCCTGCTCCAGAGGTGAAAGACAAGATCACAGCAGACGATGTCTATTACACGGTCACGAAGCTTCGCCCGAAGAACTCCGTGATTACGCAGGAGTCAGCCTCGAGCGCGGGTCAGCTACTGGAACGCCTACCGCCCTCGGAACCCAGATCCTTCTTCTGCTCGTTCAGCGGAGTTCTCGGCTATGGGTTGCCAGCGGCCTGCGGTGTCGCCCTGGCCGAGCGCGATCTCGGCACGAATCGCAAGGTCATCTCGCTGCAGGGTGACGGTGCGACGCAGTACGTCGTTCAGGCATTCTGAAATGCGGCCCAGCAGAAATTGCCCATTCTGTTCATCGTCTTTCGTAATCACGAATACAACATTCTCAAGTCGTTCGCCGAATATCTGGTCGCCCCCAACGTTCCAGGATTCGATCTTCCAGGAATAGACACCGTGCAGCTTGCCAGGGGATATGGCTGTGACGGCAACTGCGTTTCGAAGCCTGGCGAGCTGGAGGCCGCAATCAAAAAGGGGTTTGCAGCAGACGGCCCCTACGTGGTTCAGGTCGAAATAGACCCCGCAACGCCAGCGCTCCTTGGCAAAGTAGGCCCAAAGACCCAGTACTCCGCTATCGAGTAGCTTCCGGGACAACAACGAGGATGGATTACATACTGGAAAAACATACTTACCGTAAGACTTTACTACTCTAGCCACAGCCTAACAATTTAAAATCAATTCTCAACTTTTCCTTTTCCTCCAGGATTATCTCCCACGACACATGTTGACTTAGATTCTATAATGAGGAAATCTCAAAGATACTAAAAGGAGAACCAGAGTTTATTCTATCTATTGACGAGACTCAAGACATTTTAGATAAATTTGCTAGTTCGTCGACGTTGATCTTGTAGCGTCACCAAAGCTTTCTATGACTCTTCCTCCAGACAGGCTCACGATGATGATTCAGTCCTTAATCAGGAATGTAAATGGTATGGTCGTCTCGGATCCTAGGGTTCCGTTTGGTGGTATATACAGAATTGGTCATCCGATAAAAGAAAGAATACAATTCTACTGCGCAAATTATAAAATATAATAATATATACAATTATAAAATATAAACAGGTTATTGATTTAAGAATAGTTGACCAATAAAGCTATATAGTATGTAGGATATACATGTACTAGGTAGAAAGACATACATGATAAGACCGTCTATTCGCTTGTGATGATTTAACAATCATGAGTTAACATAACTTAACATAAGTTATTGTATCTTTATTTTCTGCAACAAATGTTTATGCTGATTTATACAAGTACAAAGGTAAGGGATTGCGCATACAGGTACATGTTTTAGTAAGTGAAGTGTCCAAATTTATGTCGTTATTATTTATTACATTACCGAGATTTCGAAATAGTTATAGCTTGGAATAAAGCCATATTCTAATTCTGTGAATCATTATTCCAACCTCAGACTTGTAATAGGACAAAGGAACAGTTTGGAGTCCTTCATGAAGACCACACATAGCAAAAAGCAATATCGTAGGCTAGTTGCTATACTTCAAAAAGTAAAGGGTAGAACTTATCAAGACATAGCAAATGAACATGGAGTCAGTAGCAGGTCTGTACAAAGATGGGTTGCTGCGTTTAGCCG
>JBAVTY010000105.1:0-4798 GCA_049696495.1 Candidatus Nitrosopolaris sp. | reverse complement strand
GTGCTAGGTGGTAACAAGGCCAATAACCACCTCTTCTCTTACGATTGCAAGTCAATAAGGGGATGCATACCCCTTCTAAGCTAAATCGAAAACCGTGAAATCCTATTTACATTTGATTAAAACGTATTAAGCAACAATCCCCCGGCTATCAAAAACATTAAATTATATACTAAAAGATATAATCACATACACATAGAGGAAATTCATGATGGCCTCGAATTTAACTATTTGGCGAGCAGTGATGTTTGCTATGCTCCCAATTGTTGCCATATCTATTCTAAGTATAACTATCGCTGTTGCATACGGTCAGACCAATAGTCCTCCCCAAACTTACCTGGTTAGGAGGGTAGAAATTTGGGCCTTGTTCTATAGGGGAATGGTCGCAGCGTTCGTCATCGGAGCCCTTGTACAGGGTGCCACCGTTTACTGTGCATGGAGGTATAGAGAATCCAATAAGAAAACGTATCCACCTAAAAAACCAGCCGAGGACATGAAGTAATGGCCAGTCACAGTATGTATGAATGGATCTACGTGGGCGTTGTAATTGCCCTCCTATGCTGGGTAGGTGCTGATTCCTGGAATATAGAACACATGCTAGAAGCTGTGCCGCCGAATGCAGAAATTATAAAGGTTATTGGGCAGCAATGGTTTTGGACTTTTCAGCACGTAGATGGTACAAGAGAGGTTGGCCAGCTACACGTAATACAGGGCGTTCCTTACAGATTTGAGATCGTATCTCAGGATGTTATCCATTCATTCAATATTCCAGACTTTGCTGTATTAACTGATGCCGTCCCTGGAAGAATTAATACTGTGTGGAACGTATTTGACGTACCCGGTCAGTACCTAATTCAGTGTAGGGAATATTGCGGCTTGCTTCACTTCAATATGAGGGCACAGCTGTTTGTTCTACCACCGGGGCCCAAAGTAATAGACCACGATTCAATTTCGCAGGTGTCTATGGCAGCTGCAGCGTCTAGTAATACGGCTAGCAGTACCTCTGCCACTAACACGACTGGCGGCGCTTCCTCTGCCACATCCCCAATTGGGGCCAAGTTGTCGATTCTAGTTGGTGCTTCTACTCAAGGCAATCCTTCCTATGCTCCTGACACCCTTACTGTTAAGAAAGGAGATTCGATACAAGTTACCAACAAGGACTCGGTTCCGCATACAGTTACAAATGGCAAAGATGCAAGCGATCCAACTTCAGGCAAACTCTTCGATACAAGCATAATCAATGCCGGCTCAACTGCACAAGTTTCAACAACAAAGCTTAGCGCTGGTGACTATCCCTTCCATTGTTCAATACATCCATACATGACTGGACAGCTGAAGGTACAATAACTGTACTGGCTTGTCGAAACACGTTTAGAAGGGCTTTTCCAATTCTGCGCGGTTGGCTGACCTTTTGACCTTGAAGGTCCTTGAATGGGCTTATCCTAATGCTGCTGTTAAAGTGAGCTAGATTTCACTAGATGCGCTAATCTCTTTCCCGAGAAGATAAAAATTGCGAACGAATGCGACGGGGGACCCCAAGGATGTATGGATAGTGATGTATGCTTTGTACCTTTTCGACTAGATTCAGGAATAGGTTTAGTGTATTTTTGCTAGTTCAAACGCAGATCCAAGCTGAAGCATTGCCTTTGGGCTGCATTAGAATTAATTCGTAGAGCTATTCTTCTAGTTCGTATCAGATATTCGAAGCTTTTAGGTCGTTAATAGAGATTCATGGCAGACATTGCAGACATAATCTATATTCTGATGGTGGTATTTGGGAACATGAAACATGTAGTTGTCAAGGTCTAGAACTCATTGTATTCATCTTAATCTCAAAAGAGTAGTGGAATCTCTAAAGGACGGAACTGAGGGTTTCGATGATTACTATCTACATTGTCCACTCATGATCTTACGACATGAAAATCTTGTGGCATGTATCAATGCTGTACGTTGGTTAGGCCCGAAGTTAACCATACGTATAGGTAGAAAGAGAGTGAGGTTATGACTAGGCCATGTTCGAGCGGCTGTCATAATACCTCCAAGAAGATGAATGGATGTACGCCGCCTGCAAGCAAACAACTGCAAAAGAATGGATGGATTGAAAGAGTGAACAGTCTTGGGATAGACGTAGGAAAGAAGCAATGCAGAGAAGCTCTGAAGGGTGAAAGAGGGAATATTATTAGAGAATTCTTCTTCAGCAATAGCAACGAAGAAATCTCTGCCCTTATTCGAAGTGCGTCTCATTATGGAAAATGTACAGCGGTACTAGAATCAACAGGTAATATGTGGATAAGGATAGATGATACACTCGAAGAAAACGGGATATATACCATATTAGCAAATCCTTACCTTGCAGAAGCTAAGATAAAATCTGATTAACTGGACGCAAGAATATCAAGACGAGAGCTTTACAGACACATGAACAAGGACAGGTATCAACAGAAATTATCTAGGATTAAGAAGATGAAAGAATCAGCTGCTAAGCGTAATTCATAGTGAATAGGGCGACGCTCCTCGTAAACATCTTCCAAGCTAAAGCTATTCTCTAGATATTCTTAATAGTATGAGAAAGCTAATCAAGAATGCCTTACAGAGAAGGATTTTCAGGGAAGGTTAACTTTAAGACTAGGGTTAACGTTAACCTTGACAGAAAGTACATTGAGCTTGTGTCTCTTCGAAAGATTGTACATGGTTTTTCTCCCTAAGCTAACTCCGTACTTTCTCTTTAATTTGAACTTTATTCTCATTGGACCAAACGTATTATTTAGCCTCAGTTCAAGAACAAGCTTTTCCAGTACTTCAGTTGCCTTCAGATTTTTGATATTATGTGGTTTTCTTGATTGGTTTTTTAATCCATCTATGCCGTATGTATCATATCGTCTCTTCCATTTGTACCATGTTTCTCTCGAGACTCCAAACGCGATGCAAACATCCGATACAGTCTTACCTGAACGTTCAGATTCAATTATCATTCTCTACCTATTTTCTATTATATCCACTTGTTATTACACTCCAAGGCTGGAGTGTCAACTATGTTAGGAAGCTAAAATGTCAACCATGTATGGAAGCAGCACAAGTAACTACAGTATCAAACAGCACATACTCTCCACCACAAGCAATAAAGGCGACCATAGTAGGAAATGGAGGATCCTTTACACACACATTTTCTAAAGCAAGTGTATATGACTATTATGATTAGCTTTGATCCATCAATACATGGACGAGTTACTGTAGTAAATAGTATGGAAACATGTAAAAATATGAATATGCAGACTCGAACAGTTAGTAAATGAGAAGAAATGAAAGATTTTCCAGAACTAATCTTCAAAATACCAACACAAGCGTTTCATTTACAGGATTCGGTAGCCAGGTTTTTGGCATCCTCTATTCATCCACTTGACTTCAGCCCGGCAAACATACGGGTGATCTCATAAATGGAAATGCAGTCTTTTGTATCGAGCTTATTTGCAATTGCTGCAAGAAACTTATCTCTGAGGCTGCTGGCATATGGAAGAGGGGCACGGACATCATCTGATGATTGAAGTATGAGTTGAACATCTTTAAAGGGCTAATGGAAGGCTGTAGCCTACATTATCAAAATCTCTTGTACTGATTCTCTTGGCATATTCCTGTAATGCTGGATATCATTTCCATCACCTGGCTCATAACTTGCAAATCGATGTTGCTCTTTTCACCTACCGTAAACACTTGCCCCATGAGGTCAATCAGCACTAACAAGATGTAATTGGCGGTTAGTTTTAATCTGTTGGCTACGGCTTGTTCTTTTCCTACGTCAATGATCTTTTGGCAATATGCGTTAAACAATTGATTGCATCGCTCGATAGCCGCCGGATCTCCTGCTACAAACGTAGTAAGCTTGGCTACTTGAGCAACAGACGGGTTTCCTAACACCGGGGCAACCACGTGCAGAATGCATTTCACCTAGTTGAGTAGACAGAGAAGGAGAAATAGTTGATGTCCCAACATGGATGCTATTCTGCTTTAAGCCTGATAATATTCCATCTTCTCCGGTAACAAGATCAAGAACTGCACGGTCATCTGTAAGACTAGTCACTAAGATGTCTGATTTTATGGCTACTTCTTTCGGACTAGTTGCTTTCCTTGCTCCAGCCTCTATTAAGGAGCGGGTACTGTCCGGTGTCGTGTTATAGACTACAAGGTTGAACCCTGATTTGAGAATATTGTTAGCAATAGCTGTCCCCATTCGCCCAAGACCAATAACTCCAATATTCTGGATAGATTCTATCATCCTGCATATCTTAACTCTTTTTTCTATTAACACTTTGCGATTTCGAAATTGAATATCATATGGTGATACAATGGGAACACACGTTATTGAGATACTAGATTTTCATATGCTACTCCGATCTGATTTTTCAAATAGGAACATGATTAATTAAATCCTTATTTGAGACAACCTAAATTATAAATACAATATGTCAGAATTTCCTTATGAAGATAAAATTCATGGCGAGGATAGAGTAAACTACAAGACTGTTTTTTCATCCGACAGGATAAAAATTGGTAAAGTGGAAGCAGCATTTATAGAGTCTTTCATTGTAAAGTCCGAAAAAGAAAATATGGAGATAAAATATGAAATTCCTAGACTAGAAAAGATGATGCGGTACAAAGTACGGTTATATCTCAAATCTGTTATGTATTACTAGATCTTGCATATAAAATTCGGCCTAATAGAACATATAGATCTTCTATAGAACCTTATCCCCTTCATTTTTGAAGACTATTCTATATACCGCTAGATTTTTTTGACGGAAAAGAG
>JBAVTY010000104.1:0-5596 GCA_049696495.1 Candidatus Nitrosopolaris sp. | reverse complement strand
GGCTAAGGACTCGATTGAAGGTGAATATAAACACGATAGTGTCGGAGATATTAGAAAGATCGAAATCGTAGCCGTTGAAGAATTAAAACACTGATAACAGAAGCAAAAGTTGAGAACGCTGGCACATTGATTGGATATCTTCTCTGTTGTACTGGAATATTATGATTCAGAGGCTGTCGGTGGCTTGTAGCTAGATATTAATTGATTAATGCATGGGCAATATAGCAATCAACATTGAGTATTCGGGGATATTCCTAGCTAGACAACGTTTGGTACGGCCATTTTCGTAACTCTCTGTCTTAGTAGTATTGCTACTGCTATCGATACGATAGACACTATCGCAGCAGTTAGGAATATTAGGTTGTATGATTCTATAGACGGGAAGAAACGTGCTATTCCTCCTATTGTCAATATGGATTGATTAGACTGCATATACATTCCTGCCACTGCAGGACCTATGGAAGCTCCTATGATTCTCATAAGGCTGCTGATACCAAGTGAGACTCCGCTAGATTGTCTTGGTGTAGAGAGTATTATTACATTCATTGCTCCTACACTAGTCAATGATAATCCGGCTGACAGAATCGCAAGATTCATCGATACTCCAAATTCCGTTTGATGTAGCATGAAAAGACCAATGAATCCTGCAGCGCTGATTATAGTACCTATCATTATTGGCCTCAATGATCCCAATTTCGATATTATAAAACCAGAGGTTGGACCAAACACCAGAAGTACTAGAGCAAAGGGTAACTGAACATTTCCAGTGTTAATAGCACTTTCTCCAAAACCAAATGGACTAGGGCTTCTTACTAATATCGGGATAGTTTGAAAAACCATAAACATTGATAAGCCAATAATCATTATCAGAATATTTGCCGGTAGTAGAGTCTTGTCTAACATCATTTTAAAGTCAATCAGAGGTGATGCTGCTCTTCTTTCCACCATTATAAATAACGAAAGTGAGACAATTGCTACTGCTAGGAACCCAACCGCGAGCAGAGTTGAGGAGTTATTGGTGCCTGTCTGCAGGAATGTAAGTACCAGTAGAAATGAGGTTACAGTGGCAGCTAGTGTTGATGCGCCTTTTATGTCTATCATGGTACTACTAGACATTTTAGTATTGTAGTTGTTATCTTTCCTACTATCCAGCTTTAGGATTCTGGATCTTTTATCATTCAGTTGTCGCTGTAGCTTTAATCGCTGCTGTTCTGGATATTCATTCTGTGTCACATGAATAAATCGCCAGATCACTATCAGGAGTGAAATTGATATAGGTATTATTGTGAAGAATGTGGCTTGCCATCCAAAATGCTGAATTATCGTTCCTCCTACTGATAATCCTATGACAGCCCCTGATGCAAACATCGAAGTGATTATTCCTTGACCGATCGATATCTTTTCTCGCGGGAATTGATCTCTTATAATACTAAAAGCAATAGGAAACATTGACATTCCTATTCCTTGTATTGCTCTAGCAACTAGCATAAAATATATGTTATTAGCGAAACCTGCAGTAGAAACTCCAATCGTATAAATTGCCATTATAGCAAGCAAAACCTTCTTTTTACCGTAAATATCAGATAACTTGCCAGCTATAGGCGTCATAACTGCTCCGGAGACAAGGTATGCAGTAAGAATCCATGAAGACATGCTATATGATGTTCTAAAGTCTTTGATAAGGTCTGGGATAGCCGGAATCAACATTGTTTCTGCATACATGACCATTGTGGCTACAAGGCTCAATACAGCAAGCACCTTCCAGGCATAGAAGGGGATCTTCACATGAGAAGATACGTCATGGGTTAATTTGTTATTGGTGTTAGTATTTTTTTCTTTGGCCGCTTCCATTTTTATCACTCATTTTTGATAATCTTTTTTTATTGCCGCGGTAGGTGATGCTAAATTTTGATTATTTTTAATATCAACACAATCAACATCAAAATGAAGTCGGAGGTTTTGCCAAATATTCTCTAGAACATCTTTCATTATCTTGATATTTTGATCTGGTATGCCCTTTAGCGATATTTCTTTTATACTTAATACACATTGCATCATTTTATCCCATTGAGCGTCTGCCCTTTCCGTACGGTAGATCCTATTATTTCGTCTATCAGCTGGGTCAACCTTCCTTACCACTAACTTATCTTTTTCCATTTTATCTATAATGGGAATAAGCGTCGCACCATCCAAACCTAGTCTATCAGCGATTTCCTTTTGAGTAAGACCATTTTGATCAACTAACATGACTAGGACTTTCCATTGACCAGCAGTTACACCTACTTTTTCCCTTAATTCAGAATCAAGAGCCTTAACAAACGCCTTGGCGGTGCGATTAATGATATACCCAATACTATTTCCAAAATCATATCTTTGTATAGACATTGCTAATGATTTGTATACCAATGAATTGTATTTAAATGTTTAATTCCCTTTCCAATTCCTAAAATTTTTGAGCCTGTGCTTGAAATTATTAATGTTGTTCTCCAACAAGTAGCAGCGTCGGACGTTCCATCTTGTCTACTACACTCTTCATTGAATAGGTTGAGATCAAATCAATGAGTTCAATAGGACCATTAAGACCGGATACCGACACGTTATGAGAAATCTCCATCTTGTTACTAGGTATAACTTCATAATTGTATTGATAACAGAATTTACAAGAGTTATGGATTTTTCTATATCTTGACTAATCCATTGTAATTTCTTACCAAATGCAACATAAATACTAAATACACCATCATCTAATCAGTAATATACACTACAACAGGAGTCACTACCTTTTCCCAATCATATCTAAAATGAAGTTTTTCTTTACGTATCGCCATGTCCTGACCAGAGCCTTCATATGTTATAAAATTGTAGCAATCAAATTGGACAACACCAAAAATAATACATTTCTTCCTGTGATCCGTCTAATCCTATTGAAAGTGAATGTAGGTCATCATCTTGTTCTTCGCGTGTTGGATCATGTCCTAATCTAAGAAGAATGTTGCACCATTCTGATAGGTAGCTGTGAGATATGCTTCTCTGAAAGAGCGCTCCAGCTGGGTGCATCCAGAACTAATAGTCATTCTTGCTAGAAGATATGTAAATGTTGTACAATTTTGAGCACACATTTCAATTCTAAAATAATATTAACAAGTTCGGTAAGACTATTTGACATGAAAATTTCGGCATGTACAGTTCGATAGAAGAAATTTGCGACCAAGTAATAGGACTTGACAACTCTATTAGATTTGCCGGTTTTGCCACCGATGCAGGAAAGATAATCGCATATAAATATAGAAAGGAAGTGGATCCGTTGTTGACATCAAATGAAACACAACTATCTTTTATCGACTCTGCATTAAGGATAAGGATTAGAAAAGATATGGAGTCAAAACTTGGTAAAGCAATATGCTCTATTGCATTATATGAAAAAGTAACACGAGCAACAATATTGTTGGACAGTAAAGATTATCCTATTCTCATGATCTCATTTGATAACAGCAACAAAAGGATTGATCATGAGTCACTAATTTTGAATGGAATAATCCCACTACTTTCCCATTACTTTATCAGATCCTAAATTCCCCAACCTAAAGTGTACTACATCAAATAGCCAAATAACATATTTGATGTGGAATGATAGTTAGCGAATTAATGTTATTGACTATAGTAGGTCAAATAATTAACCCAAGGGTTTCAGCATCGCTTTATGTGATTGAAGGACTATAGATCCGAATCCAGCACATTTCAAAATCGTCTATTGTCGCCATATGTTTATCTCTATACATAATTTTCTTCATGTTTGATCCACAAATCCACGAGCATTCTCTCCACAGAAAGAGACATGAACATCTATGTTATTATAATGGGTAGGCATGTCAGTCGCCAAAATAGCAGAGCTTGTCGGTAGTTCAGAGAAAGGGTGGGAAGATGCGGCACAAACTGCAGTTAAAGAGGCAACCAAGACAATTCGAGGAATCCACGGAATAGAAGTTAAAGATATAACTGCGAAAATAGATAGCCAAACAGGAAAAATACAAGAGGACAGAGTAGGTATTAAGTTATCCTTCGGTATAGAAAGATAGGAATACAAAACCAATATTTTGGGCTAAAACAACGAAACGGATCCTCACTCATGCTTTTAACCATGACTTACATCCGGGTTTACGATTGTTCATAAAGTACAAAGTATCCATTCTTGGCATTGAAATATCTGTAATTGCATACAGGTTTTACAATTCTGTAACGCCAAAAAAGGCTATATACGCGTCTTGAAACTAAATGTGTTCTTAGGTCCATCATTTAAAATTAGATTTTGCCTATTCCTGCTCTTTGCCTATTCTTCCACTTGCAACTGATTCTTCAATAGTAGCGCTGTTGTTGTCTCAGTTATAATCAGATCCACACATAATCCTTAGTGCACTTCTCAAGATTATTCAAGAATTTCCTTTTCTTCTTAGCATGTTTTTTATTGATATCAATACCGATTCTATACGCTTATCCACTCCTACGAAAATAAGAGACACTCCGACTCCCAACAATATTCCTCCAACTACATCTGATGGATAATGACCACCCACATATACTCTAGAAATGCATACAAGAGATGCTTCTATAGCCAAAATAATAGAGACTATATATTGCTTAGATGTTTTTCTAAATAAAAATAAAGCTCCAGCTGCACCTGCTGATACTATGACGGCATGACCAGAAGGAAAAGAATACTCTTTATCGGCCGCAATTAAAAAATCTGATTTTGGGATTACTGGTCTAGCTCTTGCGACAATGTCTTTTGCTAATTCACCTAGTGGTATAAGAACGAGCATTGAAATTGCAATAATTACTGCAGTTTTTTTTCCAGTCCAACCGCCAAAAAAGAACAAGAGTACTATTGCTAAAGGCCAGAATATTTCTCTTCCAAATTCGGTGAGCCAGATCATTAATTTATTGAGTGCAGGATAATAGTGTGAGTTATTAACATCTAAAAATACCATAGAATCTGATCTAGCAATAGAGGAATTCGCATTGATATTCACTCTTGGAGAAACAAGTGCAGCAATTAGAACGAATAAACCAAGAATAAGAACAGAAGCTGTAAAATATTTGTTCAAGGTTTGATATGCTTCTTGCAATTACTTATAAACGATTATCATTTTTACCAAAATCTAGACATTTATTACCACAACGCAGCGTGTAGAGTCCAAATGCATATCATGCGTATGCCAGATCATCAGGTATGGTATGATAGAATCAAGTTCTGATGATGCCATACATAAGCATTAGAAAAGCTTTCTTTAACTTTCAGTTCAAAGGGTCTGTAGGATGGTTGCCTCATTGTATTTAGAAATTCGTTTAATATTTATGATATTTTTATGCTAATTCATGCTTTGTTGGACAGCACCGGGATTAAAGTAGCTAATAGAGGAGAATGGATGCACCACAAATGGCATGTTAGAAAAGGATATCTGAAAATACACATAAGTGAAGTGTCCGAATTTATGTCGTTATTATTTATTACATTACCGAGATTTCGAAATAGTTATAGCTTGGAATAAAGCCATATTCTAATTCTGTGAATCATTCTTCCAACCTCAGACTTGTAATA
>JBAVTY010000103.1:0-9789 GCA_049696495.1 Candidatus Nitrosopolaris sp. | reverse complement strand
CGATTAAATCGAATTCTTGCAATTTATTTGAATAAAGTTGTGACATGAATATACTTTTTGATGACACTTTTCAGCGGAGTAGAGAATATTTTAACAAGAACCGATCGGAGGAAACCTATCAATGTTGTTGTTGATTTTGATTATTGCTGCGTATTGTGTGTGTATAAATTCCTGCTAGAAAATAATGCCAAAGAAATACACATGGTATCTGGTCTGTCTATTTTTGATTGAAACATTCCATCCATTACTAAGATAGACGACGAAAGTTCTTGAAAAAAGCTATATCAAATATTCACGAAATACATATCTACCAGATTGATTATAACTATCATCCTGGTATCTTCAAAGAGGAGCTGATAAAAAATGCATTATGACGGTTACACACTAGAAGACTACTACAAACGCGCCAATCTTGATGAAATACGAAGGAAATTTCTCGATGGACTGAAACAAGGACGAGAAGATAGTCCTATCGAAGAAAATAGTCCTGTTATGAAAAAGCAGATAAACTGGGGCATTGAATTGGTTAAAAAACACAAAATTCTGCCATATTCATTATTGCGCATATAGTCCAAATTCAACGATGTGTATCAGACAACAAGCCACGGCGGGCTACAAAAAGCTTAACGTAACTACTTGAATTATAGTGTTTAATACTATTCGATCTAATCTAGTTGGAAGATATTTTATTTATACTCTGTCCTATGGCTTTATAGATAACGTTACCAATTGTGTTCCTTAACTTTCACTAACATTTCTGATGATTACATATATGCATGAGATCTTTCTAACGTTTTCCATTATCGAGCAGGAGGGTATTCAATTTATTGCTTTTTCTCTTCTTCATTTTCCATTTCTATGATATGTTGACTGATTTGTGTTATCATTATAACATATTCTTCTAAACCATGTCGTGGTTTACCTTATCAATAGTCTCCTTACTCTTAGGCATGGGAGGCTCTATTTGTTCTTCTATGATCGCCACGCATTATATCTCCCGAACCAAAGTAACGTAATGCACGGTCCAATGGGCCCTATGCGAAGCCACCATTGGCGCGTAGGACCTGACCGTTGACCCAGCCGCCGTCTGGTCCTGCAAGAAACGACACGACGTTGGCAATGTCTTGGTCTCCAGCCTTCTGCGAATATAGTACCTCGACCTGACTCCTGTTGCTGCCAGAAGCCAGGTTCAGACACGCTCAGAAGATGATAGAATTGAAGCATCGAGGGACGAGAGCATATTGCCCTTGGCAGGAAGCGCTGCTCTACATGCTGTCTTTGAGCCATCTTGACGCACATTCCATAAGCTGTTCATGCATCTTTCCACCTTCATCTTCTCTGATTCTGGGTTCTCGAAAGTCTAATACCAGCATGAGGTCTACTGAATTGTCTGGTATGTCGCTCATAGTTAGTGTGCGAAAATCTTGATTGAATAGTTGCAGATTGTCTGGCTTTGTGTCGTCGTCCCTCTGCTGGCGACGTGGATGGCTACTATTCAATTCGTTGTCTCCTTGATTGGCCGCTAGTTTGGTCTTGAGCTTGTCAGACTGCACTTTCTCGTATATCGTGCGAACGCCAGGGCCCGTACCTTTCTCGTTCTTGGTGCGCAAACTTTCTATCTGTTCCTCGCTTCCTTCCACCAATATTGTTCTTACTCTGTCTATGGTTGATGCTGAGACGCCTACTTCAGCAGCTATCTCTTGTGATGACGTTCGTATTGCCTCGTCATTCCTCCCTCCTGCTCCTCCGGCGCCATAGTCTGGTTGCCTCCCCCCAGAGCCGCCTCCAGCCTCACAATCCATGCCGTGAGTGTCCCCGGACACGGACGGCACAGGCATGTATCGCTTACTAGCAGCCTCTCTGCCAGTCTCGGATGTAAAGTCACCTGTCTCCTCAGCTATTTCCCTAGCCATCTTGTCCATCTTCAAGCCTATTTCGGCTCGCTGGAATTCGTCCAGGTGTCTACGGCGGATGTTCACGCTTACGACCACTCGAGTGGCTTACCAGTGAAGTCCTTTGTGTTGTATGTGACTGCCAGTCCCAATTCTTTGCAGGCCCTCAACCTGTGGTGTCCGTCTAGGACGATGTTATCTTGATTCAGGATGATGGGCATTAACAAGCCACCTTCGTCCTGAATGGATTTCTTCAGTCTCTCGAAGTCTGCTACGGAGACTGGCGGAATTAGCGTAACGTATTCTTCTTTTGTATCGAATTTCGTTTCTACCAAGTGTTGTAATCGACAGCTGTAACTAGCTCGATTTTAAAAGCTTGTTGTATATTCTGTGAGACTGTCGTCAGTCATTCACCATTCTTCTCTTATCCTCGGTTCGGGGAAATTAACAGCCAGGACCAGGTCTACCGAGCGATCCGGTATCTCCTCTTGCGTGACAACACGAAAGTCCTTGTTGAGAAGCTTCAGGTTGTCCTTGCGTACAGCCGGAGCTGGAGCTGATGAATCCGGGCGCTGAAGACGTGACTGGAGTTTCCCGAACTGAACCTGCTCGTAGACCGTCCTGACTCCAGGACCTTTCTCGCTAGATTTCCTGTTCCTCAGGCTGGCTATCTGCTCCTGACTTCCTTCCTCCAGGTTGGTCCTGGCCCTATCGATAGTTGCAGGTGAGACGCCTACATATCCGGCTAGCTGTTCACGGGTACGACCGCCTACTAGTCCCTTCTCCTCTTCTTCTTCTTCTCCTCCTGTCACGTTCTCGCTATCATAGTCTATACGGTCGGTATCCCGGGACGCCAACCGTGTATCCTCGTCTTCCCTGCCGTCGTCGCCGCCGCCGCTCTCGCTTTCTCCCCCATGGAACCTCCTGTTTATGGCCGCGACTGCACTTGCGGGAGTAAACTGACTGACCCTCTTCCTTTCAGCAGCTATCCTCTTTGCAATCTTCTCCATCTTCATGCCTATCTCTGCCCTCTGAAACTCATCCAAATGTCGTCGGTGCAAGTTCACAGACACGACGAACTTGAGCTCATCCAAAGGTCTGTTGGTAAAGTCCTTGATGTTGTAAATGACGGGAAGACCGAGCTCCCTGCAGGCCCTCAATCTATGGTGACCGTCTATCACAACATTGTCCTGGTTGAGAGTGATAGGTATCAACAATCCCCGTTCTTCTCGAGTTCTTCAACCTCTCGTAATCTGCAGAACTAACGGGCGGTATCAATGTGACATATTCTTCTTTTGTATAGACCTTGGTTTCTACCATCCACCCATGCTCACCACATACTACTACCACTGATACTATTGCTACTACCACTACTAGACTGCGTGTCTATTACTATTATTACTACTACCACTAATACTACCACTACCAGCCGCTGGCGAGTTTGGGTCTAAGTAGGATAATCGATCCTACTAGTTGCCAAGAGGCGGAACGGAAAAGAATTCCTATCTTTTGTCATTGGGTTTGACTCTATTTCTTATCCTTGCAATATTTTTCTAGTCTATCCAAAAAGTAAGTCCAACTCTGGTCGTGTTCCTTAAATGATTTACGTTCTTCGGCTCTGTACTCCTCTTCGTCGGATGACTTGTTTTTAGCAGACTGTATGTGGTCGTCGGATATAGGCGGTTCGATTTCATGCATTAAGTAGTGAATCCTATCTGCCATACGATATAGGGAATCACGATTCTGTAGCGGTATTTCATTTTTTTCGCATAGTCTAGTATGAAAAAAAGGGTGCCTCCAACTTGTTCATACAATTCCTGAATTAGTCGTTTGGTTCTTTTGATTTTTTTCCATTCTTCTAGGATTTTATACCATGCATCAAATTCATTCATTAACTTTTTCTTTCTCCTTGACTTGAAGTCAGTTAGTTGTAGGCTTGATTTTATCAAAACTCAATCAGTATAATACTTTCTCCTTAACTAGCTTTAATATCATACTTTTTAAACTGTAAGTATAGTGCTATATCGTATATAATTTTTAGTAATCCTCCTAATAAAAATGGAGCAGACAGTAGCGATACAGATTGCAATATTGAACCAGCTATTGATGGGGATATAGCTTGACTGATATTTCTAGAGATGTTAGTTATTCCCGCTGCTGCAGTCCTTTCATCCTCTTTAACAACTGCAACAATAAATGATTGTCTTGTAGGAACATCCATTTGTGATAAAGCCATTCTCGCGAGATAGAGCGCTACAGCTATTGGAAGAGTAGGAGAAAATGCAACAAGTATTAATAGAATATTAGAGGGTATGTGGGTGAAGACCATTGTATTGATCAAACCTATTCTATCTGCAATTTTAGCTGAAGCAAGAAATGAAAATGCAGTAAGAACTCCCGCAATCGAGAATATATAAGATAATAAAGTCAAATCTGCTCCAAATTTGGTAAAAAACCAAAGTGATACAATGCTCTGTATAACAAAGCCACCACCGAAAGAATCAATAGCAAAAAGACCCGATAATTTACCAACAATTCTTTTTGACGTAGGAGATAGGGTTTGTGTTAAGGGTTTTGATCTTGTTGGTTTCTTCTTTTCATCGCTTTCTAAATCTTTTGCCTGGACTTGGACTTGTTCTTTTGCCTCTTCATCTTCTTTTTCTGTTAATTCAACTTTCTTGGATAATAAAAGATAAGTAGATAAAACAGCTACTCCTAATATGCCATATAGAAGAAAGAGGGGTCTGATAGATCCAATTTCGCTTAGCCCGAATTGGTGTTGAATAATTCCCGGTAAGCCTGAAACTAGGACGCCTGCCGACATCGCAAATGTTCCGACCATATTGTAAAAGGCAAAGAGTGTATTTCTTTTCTTTGCATACTTTACCGTTTGAGGCAGCATGGCTTGTTCTATAGAAAGAAAAGCCCCTGTTTCAGTTCCAGTAACATTAATTGTACCAATTAAGCAGGCAGCAATTAATGCGATATAATTAGATGTGATAAAAAATATGATACCTGAAATAGCCATAAGTATAGCGTATATACCTAGCATTTTCCTTCTGCCAATTCTATCTGCATAAAAGCTTGCCACGAGAGTAAAAATTACGCTATTTATTAGTGTAGAAGTAAGTATTAGACCAATTAAAAATCCATCAAATCCTATTAATTTTAGATAGATTGAAATAATAATACTCAAAAACCCATAAGCAAATGTTCTGAGTATTCGTGCAATTAATAACAGCTTTCCATCCTTTGAAATCCATCGAAATGAATATAGCAATGCCCTCCCTCCCTCTCCTGGCTACTTATATTACAATACTCATTATCACACAAAAAATTATGCTTGGTAGATTCCAGGAATTCTCGCATTTTTATCACTACTGCCATGACCCATAAGAAGAATATCACATTCAAGATCTGAATAGCGAATATCCTTCTATTGTTTCTATCTATTACCAATTGTGTCATCATAGGATGGTAACTGAGAGGCTTTGCAATGACCAAATTCAGTTTTTGAATCTTACAGATTCTAGCGCTCTGCCTGACCGAATCTTTTAACTTCATTCCAGGATAGAGAAAATATGGTATCACGGTTATGACATCTACACCATTTTCTTGACATTTTTTGATTCCTTCCTCAATGAATGGTGGAAGTACTTCCAAAAAACAATAATTTACATAATAGTATCCTCCTTTGGTTTTGGCAATTGAGGATATTCCCTCAAGTTCTTCTCTTACTTCAGGCTCTCGACTTCCTCTATCGATAATCAGTAACGCTTTTTTCAATTTGCTAAGGCTTTATCCTGGCTACTGCCACAGTCGGATCTGGTGGAAATTTTTGTTTTGACACTACCACGTCTCCTATAACCTATATTCATGAATGCGGATGCCTCTCCATAAGGACTGTCTTCTAATGACTATCTATTATTTAAGTTATCGGATGGTTTATCCAATGATTAGTTGAAACTTGCATTGTTGAAAGACATGGCCCTGTAGAAACCATCAATATCTGAGAAGTTAATCTATGCAGGAATAGCTGCCTTGTCGCAGGATTAGAACCATTACTAATGATTCAGTTGGAGATAATTCTTTGGCATTGATGGCTTTCCTGTGTTTATAGCAATCGTTTAACATCTTATTAAATAATTCTCTATCCTCTTCTCTTAGACTATTTGCAAAATCCCTCCTTGATTCAATTTCTTGTACAAATATATCATTACTAATGCTACTATTGCTACTACTATTTTTACTTGGTGAGTCATAATCAATCAAGGATCCGTCTAAGCTAAGGATACTAGAGATATCGATCATGGCAAGGCAATGATATTAGAGATAATATACGGCTCAGACTACAGCAGAAACTCAAACATAGCTTCATAATGTGCGCTTTTCCTTTACCATTTCTAATTGTGACACTAACATTTTTGTGAGATGAAAAGGCCCGGTGCTATTATATGATGAATAACTTAGAGGAGGGGGAGAGATGCTGTTACTAGAATATTCGACTGATTGATTACTTGTATTATGTGCTATGTTGCGTGATTCATTAGGGTTTTAGTTTATGTAAACCGTTAGCTACGTCATTCGATTGAACATATTATACATAGCTGCTTTCAAGAAGATCTCTTTTACCATATAAGGGAATTTTCTAGCAGTTACATATTCACCGAATGTTCTTTTAATGGATGAGAATACTGTTTCTGCTATCCACCTGTACCCATAGCTCACACTACGCTTCCATCTTTTGAGATTAGTCTGTTGCCTTAGTACAGACATATTTCTAGCATAACAGTTAGTTGACCTGGCTTTGGAATTACTTCTCGTCTTTATACCAGGTTTAATATGATTCTTTGATAGATATCTGAAATTCTTATTGCTATCGTACAATCCATCAATCCATCTGCTAATCATCTCTTACCTTTATTATTTTCAGAAGCATCATCTACTAACTTCTTTAGAATCTTACCGTCATGTACCTCTTCACTTGTGACCTCCAAAGATAGGATTCTTTTCTTTTTGATATCAACCGTTATGTGTATTTTCAGATATCCCTTTCTAACATGCCATTTATGGCGCATCCATTCTCCCATGTTAGCTACTTTAAGCCCGGTGGTGTCTAAAGCAATGATAATATCATTTCCTAATTTTTCATTGATTTTAATCTCTAGTCTGTTTATGCGTCTACTAATGGTGCTATAGTGTGGTGCGTTTGGTACTTTATTTGCATGAGATAATTCATGATCCCATCGATCAACTACATCAAAGTCCAAGAGTACTTGACCACGTCTAACTAGTGATTCATTATAGAAAGGCCAGTCAATCACGTAAGAATAATTATTAGTAGCAAGCTAAATGTCGAGTGGTCAAAGGAGTATCACATAAGACATAATTAATCGCGCAACAAAGCACGAAACTTCCCACAGATATGTTATAATAATCCATGTTATAATAATCCAAGCCCTTAATCCATTTTGATATCTTTCAGCCCACCCGTTGTTTGTCCTACCTCGATGAGATAGCCATCAGGGTCCCGTATATAACAGCGAATCTCAATACCATGGTCCTTTGGCTCTGTAATGAATTCAGCTCCTCTGCTTTGCCAGTCCTTATAAGAGGACCAGATATCAGCTACACGAATAATCGTGAAATTGCTGGCCTCCTTAGGGTTCAGAGGTGTGTGAAGTGTTACAGTTGGCTTATCATCAGTCGGGCCGCCACCTACGTTTAAAACAATCCAGCTGTTGGCAATTTCGATAATAGTCGGTTCACCTTTGCGGATAGTCTTTTCTCCTAAAATTCGAAGATAAAACTCTGCTGAACGTTCCACATCCGCTACGGTCAGGAAATGTGTAAGGACAAATCCTTCTTTGGGTGTGTATTCATACTCTTTCTCTATTGATGGTACTCATCTCTTTTTCTTTCTTGTTGTCACACTTATATTTTTCAACTGCAAGTACTAATGCTTGTGTGAAACCTATGGTATTCAATTAAATTAAGCTAATATTTGACCGGGTGCAGAATCTCCATGAGTCGATGGTTGTCGCGGTAATCTACCTCAACACCGATAATTACAGGGCCTTGCATTTCGAGGATTTTCAAAGGCCACTTGACAATGTACAGTTTAGCTCAGGCATTTATCTATAACCTTCTTAAATTTCCCTAGAAGAACAAACGAAAGGTGTCGGACAATAAAAAGTCAATACCTGCATATTATAAAAAGTCTGCTATTCATTTGCAGTTGATTATATCAAAGCAGACAAACCTTCATGGGTATCGACATTAGAAGTTTGCTAAAAGCCATATTGGCGGAATATCCATAGGCCACTTGGTAAATAAATATTCCAACCAATAGTGCTACCAATCCGGCAGTTATCATTCGTTCGGTTCGTTTGCTCCTTTAATGAATCAATATTAAATATGGCATTGCTATTTCTCGCAGATCTAGTAAACGTGTTTTGGCATCACATCTTTTTATCATATCTAACACTATTTTTAGCGTCCTAATGCCATGTGATCCCTCACGCATACTGCTGCCCACACCCAAAACTTTTATTGAATTCATTAATTCCATCTTTGTTTAGATATAGATTTATAATACTACTGATTCATATCCAACAAACTATAAAATATAATTTAGAGGTCTAGAACATCAGTTCCATTAATCTTATGAAAAGAGCGATGTCATAGGAAGATAAATTTAAGCTGAAAATGACTAACCATTCGGTTTCATATCAAAAAACGACTATTTTAAACAAATTGGCGTAGTAATCAAAGAACTAACTTAAAGCAACTATTTTAATAAATTGGCAAAGATTAATGGAGATTTCGTAAAGGTTGCTGAAACAAAAGATATTCAGTCTACAAAGATGAAGGCAGTTGAAGCTGCTGGTGAAAACATCTGCCTGATTAATGTTGAAGGAAAATATTATGCAATAGGTAACGTTTGTACTCATGAGGGTGGTCCTCGAGCTGAAGGAACGCTAGAAGGTTACGAAGTTGAATGTCCTTGGCATGGTTCCAAATTCGATATTAGAACTGGCAAGGTTACAGGACGACCTGCAAATGAACCAGAGTCAACCTATGAAGTAAAGGTAGAAGGTAATGACATCTTAATTAGGAAATGAAAATGAAGAATCCGAGCAAAGGTATTTTTGGAATACATGACATTGATCAAGGCACTCGCCGAATGAACTACGAAATTAGTTCGGTTTGTTGGCTTTTCCTTCACTATATTCGGTATAAATCTGAACAAACCGGTCATATGGTATTCCAAGTCTGCGTAAAAGTGTAAGGGCGTATGGCATAGTTATGTGATTCGATTTTTCAAATCTAATTTCCTTACCTGTGCTCTTGTCGATAAAGTATAAAATGTCAATATCATATTCGACAATCTGTCTATAACCCATTTGTTCCAAAACGACCACGAATTGATGCCAATTGTGTTTATGGGCCATTAAGTGGTTCGGCCTGCATTCTCAATCATAATAATGTGAGTTTTCAACTGTGTGGCATCACCATTTTCAAAACAATTCTGTCTGCGCCTGGTATAACTTCAGGTCGGTTGGGAACGGGTATCCTTCGCTTATTAAGAACTGCGGCGCGTTCGTTAGGGAACGTTTCGAAAAAACCCTCTATTGCCAATTTCATTTTAGATTCTACTTTGTCTAATGTTTCTACTATAACCTAGCTTCTACTATAACCGGGATTTCTAAACATTCAGCTACAAAGGTTTTTTCTTCGGTATGCTCAAGTACATCAACGTATAAGAAAGGAATTAGGTCTGTATTACTTGACACTATGAAGGTACATAGTATAGGCTAACTATATTAAGTCAAGTGTCATAGCAAATGCCAATTTCATTTTAGATTCTACTTTGTCTAATGTTTCTACTATAACC
>JBAVTY010000102.1:0-6073 GCA_049696495.1 Candidatus Nitrosopolaris sp. | reverse complement strand
ACCAACTGGCTCCCGATTTAAAAATATGCAGAATAGTCAATGGCATGTGGCAGGTCGCAGGTGGACATGGATATATCGATCATGAATTGGCAATCGAAGATATGATGAGATATCATGAGACAGGCTTGACTACCTGGGACTTCAGACATCTATGGCCCGGCAGAGGATTTTATTGGTAAATTCAGGCTTAAATTATCTACACTAAAAGGAAAAGAGGAGGAAGGAAGGAAAAGAGCAGATCGGCATCAATATCAGATACTAACTAAGCGGAGTAAAAGATTACAAGAGTTTGGGAGCTATTATGGAAAGTTCCCAGATAATGTATGGATTGGCGTTTCCGTGGAAAACATGGTTTACAAAACAAGAATTGAAGACCTAAAAAAAAGTATATGCAAAAATTCATTTTCTTAGTCTAGAACCATTGTTAGGGTCCCTAGGAAAATTAGATTTAGATGATATCGAATGGGTCATGGGTCATTACTGGTGGTGAATCAGGATTCAACCATAGAGAGTGTAGAATCGATTGGGTAAGGGAAATAAGAGATGAGTGTCTAGGACACACTCATCTGCCCATCGGTGGTGGTCATGAAGGTTTTCCTCACCTCTTCAGCCTCTTGGTCAGGTCAAACAGCAGCAAACGCGAACAAAGGCAGCGATGATAGTAGTAGCAATTTCCGTATCACCGGTTCCAATCTATTTTGTCATGAAGTGTGAGTTCAGGAGCATGGTAACTATGGCAGCATTGTTGAAGTTGGAATGCGGAAGGCTGGCAGTCATAAAGTCTCTGATACTGACGCCGGGAGTTTGGTGGAATTTCGGAAGCAAATCTATGATATTGACATTGCTATTCATGATGAACTGTGGTACTTTCCCAATCATATACGGTCTCTTAGGGAGTCGCAAATGCCAGATGCAAACAGCCTATGACGCATTACCGCCGGGTCCTCCGCATTACAGCCTGGGGCTAGGTTCCTAACCGTCCAGTCATCCAGTGACCTGTGTCACGGTGTCAATGCCACACGTATTACCGCCTGGTCCTAGTAGAAAGATACGTACAGGTATACATCATGCAGAGGCATATGAGAGTACTGACCCATTATTCGGAACCATCGAACTTTGTGTGTCTTGTCATCGTTATGCACATAGAAAGGATTTTGGTATAAAGTGTATAAAGTGTAATGGTACAGATGTGGTTAGGGACGGCATAGAGCGTAATAACAGGCAGAGATTCCTTTGTCGTATATGTAAGGAGATTTGGAGTATATGTAAGGAGATTTGGAGTATAAGTAAAACTGATTGTGAAGTATTTGCTAGATTTATTGATTATAGGTTAGAGGTATGTAGGTATATTTTATCAACATTGTTAAAACGCAAACAAACAAAGGAAATAAAACATAGGATAGATGAAATATCAGGCATTATAAGTCATCTAACGAGAATCAAATGAGCTCCGAGGACTGGATATTACTTATAATATATGTTGTAATCATAACATTTGCAGTTGTCAACTATTTGACAGGTTTTTGGCAACACCTGATTAACACTACTCCTGGTGTTCAAAACAGGGGGACATTGGGGTGAAAGGACTTCCTGGGATTAGCAGACCAAATGTTTTACAAGTCCTACCTTCGATAACTTATGATCCTGTAGCGAATGCAACATATTATTTTTGACTAATCAGTTCTGACAAACATAGGGATTAGCAAGAAATTAATAGCCGCCGCCTCCGCTACCTCCACCTTCATCTCCGCCACCGCCTCCGCTACCTCCACCTTCATCTCCGCCACCGCCGCTGCCTCCCCCATTATCACTACCGCCCTTGTCACTTCCTCCACCGCTGCCTCCTCCAGAGGCTCCAGAACCTTCACTTGGTAGAGTGTTCTCTCCCCCGTTACCACCTCCACTTGGCGAGAAATCGTGATTAGACTCACCTGAGGAGTCACTATGATCGTGATCAGACTCGCTTGAGGAATCACTATGTCCGTGTTCATCGCTTGAGCCACTATCATCTTCCCCACGTAGGGCTTTAGCTATCTCCGCGTGCATGGAATGATGAGGATGAGACCATGAATCTATAATGTCTTTCATGGCGTCCATCGGATGATGTACCATATTATACGATGGAGCAAATTTTGCAGTTCTGTGATCTTAAAATTCCGGCGGTGTTTTTCGCTTCATGATATCAATTGCAAAGGCTTCATGATAGAAACATGTGGAAACAAATTTCTGCTGCCCTCTGACACATGCCTATAACGGTTGTAACCAGACAGTATATGACTTCTGAATTACCTTGATATGTCAGGAGTGACCTAAATGTCAAGTAACGTACTGATCTATAAAAACATGTGCAGCTGCAACTTATTCCATTGCTATTGCTAAGCAGCTAAGTGGGATGATTGTGACTAACTATTCATATGATATGGTTCATTTTTTCATATTCGATCAGAAGTTGTCGAAGGAAAAGATGTTGAGATATGCATGGTAGGATAAACTACTAAATTCATCTATTATCCTATTCAAAATTAGTTTATCGTTCGTGGCTTTTGACATTACTTCTGATCATTTTACAACCATGACGGGACAATGAGCATATGTTATTATAGAAGATGCAATACTTCCTAACAATAGTTTCTTAAATCCCGTTTTTCCTCTTGTTCCTACTACAATTAACTCAATTTTTTGTTCCTCTGCGTACTCTAATATTACATAATCTACAGGTCTTGCACTGTTAATTAATTCTGTTTTCAATTGAATATTATCTTCCTTTGCATTCTGAGTAAAGTTTTCAAACCAATTACCTGCATCTTTCATACTATTATTACTACTATCTTCCACTAATGATTTACTTAATACCTCTTTTTGGGATAGATGATCTGACGCAGGAATATATGTAACAGTGACTGCATATAGTTGTGCTCCAAAAGATTTTGCTAATTCTAGAGCATATTCTGAAGCTTTAAATGAATGCTCCGAACCGTCTATTGCTACTAATATCTTTGAAATTCTTGTATTTACTAAATTAGAAGGAGTATACTTGGACAAGGGTACACCTTTAGTTAATATTGCGAATAATAATAAGGTTTAATATGCATCCATTTTCCCTATGTCCACAGGGCGGTTTACTTGCTAGAGCTGTCTCATCATTCAAGGATGATTTTGAGTGGCTTACAACATTATCGTAGGTATCGATCACAGGTTCCTTGTTTTCCGCTTCTTGTTTTAGCGGCGACCGTTTCCATATCCCCCGCTCATCATTAGATCGAATGCCTCTGCTGCCCTTTCCAGCGGAAAGACTTGATTGATAGATCGAACACCAGAAGCATTGAGGACCATTAAGAGGATGAATGAATTTGAGAGTTGTGCACCTTGAATCATTTCATAATTCTTTATTATTGAACTCCAAAGCCTTGATGTTGAATCAGACACTTCTTTTTGGTTTTTTTTAGACAAGCTAGCCCAGTAACCATTCCACAGTGTCATCACGACAAGCAAAAATGAAAGCAATCAAACCAGAAGGGCTATAACTCTATAGCTTTGTAGTACGAATATACTGCCAATATGTATAGTGCAAAGGTTGCCTTGAATAGTTTTGGATTCAAACAGAAAGTTAACGGAGACATAAATGGCGCCCCAGCCTCAAATATTTAGTGGATCTGAAACCTTAAAGCGATACATTACGTGCAGAATTATTACAATGAGCATTTGGTAAATTTGAAACCCAAAAACCCGCTGACAGTTACTTCGTGTTTCAAAATCAATAACAAATGATGACTAGCGAGACTTTTTCCTTTTCTTTCTCCTATCAGATAATAATGCCGGTGATTCCGATAAACCAGCTCCATTTGTGGACTCGCCATTGATTAGAAATCCGAGGAAACCATAGAATGCTATAGTACCGCTTTAGAAGTTTATGTCATTAGTTTCTCCGCAATATCCCATTAAGAGGCTGTTTGTCAACTATTAATATCTCACTCCTATACGCGAGGTTTGGATGGCGGGTTTTTATGCCACATATTCCGAGAGAAATCCTTCGATTTTGCGGCCATGATGTAGTTAGATGACCACTCAGCTATAAGTGTTTGAAGGAGGTTTGTAATACCTGTTATCAATTTCTTGTCTCCATATCTGTTCAAATCATTCATAATTTCAGCAATTTCTTCTGAAACATGTACCAGATACTCAAATGCAGATGCAAATGCAGCTCCTCATGTATTAAGGCCGATATCTACATGATTTTGTTTGTTGACTCGAATACACAATGCTCCAAGTAGCAACTTTTCTTGAATTAGGCCATGAGATTTACGTCGATGGATTATTGGTAATCGATAAAGTACAAACAGGAAAACCCATAGATCGGATTAGGGTAGTTCGTGGAGTATAGTCACTTAAGGGCTTCAAAAGCCTCTGTCATTTTGCTTAATTCGTCGTTAGCATGGTTCTTGCATTCTTCGATGAATGGTGATCGTATTTCCTCGTAATCGTCGTATAGTACAAATATTTGATTTTTGGAATGTCTCCTCCAATGCCTACGCCCATCCCAAGACAGAACCGTTCCATATACGTAATGGCAGTGTAGGCATTCTTCACGAATTCTTTGATTTTGGGTCGACCATTCAAAATTAATTTTTTGCAAAATACATCGGCAATATCTTTACCAATTCCTATTGCTTTGTAGTCTAGTTTAGTGGCTTTTCCATTAACGTCAACATGATATAATTCCGAATCTTCCCTCATGTGTTTTGCTATTAGTGTTTCAAAGAGAGAATGTTGTCTACCTATAGAGAGGTTAAATTCTTTTATTAGATTAGACATTGTCTCGACCACGTTAGTATATTTATAACACTCGACGTGGTTTCGTGTGGTAAGCACATCTCCTACTACGTGTTTTCTAAAAATATCGAACAACCTGACCGCGCCCGTGTATCCTATTAAAATATGCCCCAAATCCCCGTATATTTTTATTCTATCATTCTCATCCTTCCCTCCGACGGTATTTGTTATTTTTTTATCACCTACCAAAACAATTCCTTCCTGACATACAGCACCAATAACTACGGTCAAAGCATGTGGTTGTTCCGAATAACTACTTTTATTTCTATGGTCATATTCTGCATGTGGACACCGCATGCTTTGTATGTCCATAAATTCTATTTCTTCTAACGACGACACTGAGAATTTCGGTGTTCCCAAATATAGCTTTTATGCCATACTATAGTTTAGTGCATTTAGTATGTAGATATTTGTTCTCTGACTTGAAGAGGGAAAATATAGGCTGGCGGTGGCGGGTTGTACAACAGAATATCGACAGGCTAATAAAATATGGTATTCCTGTAGATAGAGTAGGCGCATATTTTGGTGAGCGTAAAGAGATACTCAACGCATCTATTACACCTGACCTGAGATATCTCGTGGGTAGTGATGCTAATTTCCTTATAGAAAAAAGAAAAAGTGTGCCTGAAAGAAAATTCTTAGAATTTATGAGCCAGAATATTCTTGGCTCGTAATCAATTGCACTGAATAGCGTCTTCTATACATTAAAGAACTATTCGTGTGGATTAAGCAAATTCCCAGAAAGTCCTGGTAATTTGTTGTTGTCTGCGTGTCCACTAGATAATTACAACTTGGCAATCCAAAAAAATACACCGGCAAGCAGGAAATGTAATAGTATAGGTTTTTCTTAGGATATCCAAAATTAACGTTATTGATTGGGAAACAGGCATTAGGTGTATCAGATAAGGACTCATGGAAGATGTTTCGAGGAAGCGCAATGCGAACGGGAGTATCCGCCTCAAGGATACCTCGCAAACCTTCGCTTTTATGGGTCAAAGAAGTTGGACCAAGTGTGTCTTCTCCTGTATTTGCAAATGATACAATATACGTTTCAACTGTAACAGGTCGAATATTTGCATTGAATATATCGGAAAAGGAAATAAAATGGCATTTGAATGTAGTTAGTCCTATAGTCTCGTCACCCTTACTTTACAATAACATTTTAGTAGCTGCTACATATGACACTTGGATTAAAGATACATCTTTTACAGGGAAAAATTTTCTTCTTGGAATAGATTCAAAC
>JBAVTY010000101.1:0-2251 GCA_049696495.1 Candidatus Nitrosopolaris sp. | reverse complement strand
AGCTCTTCCATTGCAAGGTCTTCAAATGCACCATTAAGTGCGTAACCCGCATTATTTACCAATACATCTATCCTGCTAGCTTCGGTTATTATTGATTCGATTGCATCTTTGACAGAGCCGTCATCAGTAACGTCTAGCTTTACTACCCTTAATAGAGATTTTTCCTTTTCTATATATATACCAATATTTGCACAACAAAATTATGGCCTATTTAATGCACAGTTGGCCCAGTTATATCCTCATAACGTATTTAATGCAAAGTTGGCGGCAAGTAATGAGGTTCCACCTGTGACTACCTCTGCATCGGGTACAGCTACATTTCAGCTCCTGCCCGCACCTGGACATGAACAGGTGTTGAGCTTTCAATTGAGTCTTAAGAACATTATCGGTGTTATGGGCGCCCACATTCATAACGGTAAACAAGGTGAAAATGGACCAGTTGTAGCTGACTTATTCAAACCTACTAATCCTACAGGTGCAATCAACGGGAAACTTACAGCGGGAACCCTGACCTCATCAAAGCTAACAGGATCCCTACATAATAAGGAATTATCTGCCTTAGTTAATATGATAAGAAGTGGAGAAGCGTACGTCAACGTTCACACAACCCAAAATCAAAATGGTGAGGTACGTAGCCAGATATCATAATCTCCAAACATCACTCCGGATATTCTTTGGGTAGCCCCTCGTGTATCGGCAATAGATAATTTAAGATCAAGAACTGATTTACATTTTTTCCTTCACTTGTATTTTGGATAGATATGCAACTCTATTCTATCTATCTACACACTAGGAAGAATCTCATGGAATAAGGGTGCGCACTTGCGAAGTTACGATTTACGAGTTTATCTATCTATGTCAGTACACATATCCGCTTAGAGTATTAGTTCGTTGAGTAAAAACATAATTTCGTATATAGGAACATCACCGGTATCTTGAACTAAAAGTCTGACTAGAGTGGTTTGTTCATTATGTAGGTTTTACGATGTTTGTTGGAATATTGTTAATTGCATCTTTTCCTCGCTGGCAATGTTAGTGTCTCTTGACCATTCACTTTGAACATAACATGAATATATGAAATCATGGTCTGGATCTCAGATATTTTATTAAGGTGAGGTGAGTTCAAGTTCCCATGTGACATACGTGAGAACCTTTAGGCAAAGATATGACAAGTCTGTATTCTCTATTACCATCATGATCCTCTTTGCATCAACTATCTGGATTTCTTCTGTCAGTGCTTTGCCGCAACAACAAACATCGCTTGGCGTGAAAATTACAGAACCTGTCAAAGGACAACAAGTGGCAATTGGTAAAAACTTAACCCTATCAGGCACATCTAGCTACAATGCCACTTCTAATTGCCGGGTTTCCGTAATTGTAGATGGTGTGAGACCATACCAAAAGACCATACCGATAGGACAAACAGGAGAACATGATTATTCTAAATGGAAGTACACATTTACTCCAGCATATGCCGGTACTGTTAGAGAAGGTATTAATAGAATAACCGCTAAATTACTCTGTCAAGCATATCCTGCAAACCTAACAAAATTTTATAGCATTAATGTGACAGGTATGAACGGAATTGTTCCGAAGCAGTCTGCAATAACACGCAGTAATACTTCTGTCCCGCCTCTTTCATCCAACAGTTCGTCATACCTATTTCACTCAACGCCACTAATTAATCACTTGTCGCTTCCAACAAATTCTAATTCTTCTGCTTCTACTGACAGCAGCGGTAGTCTTGATCACAGTATTTATGGCAAAGATCATTTTAACGGTAAGAACAGTAAGCATCACGGTGGCTACTGTAACTACAGCGACTACAAACGTAATGTAAATAGGTGTGCGTAGTTCAGCGACTCCCTTCGGCCGAATGTCAAAAAACCCATTTTCCAGGTTGGGAGTTGTCACTTAGGGATGCTAAGGATCATATGATTCAAAGTTTATGGTAAGTGGTAGTAAGACTTGACTGGAGTACTAGACTAGTACAAGACTAAACTCCCAACCCCAGTATGGAATCCAACAATTCAATATCAAAATTTAATACACATGCAAATGTATGCATTCTCGAATTTTAGTAATCATTGCCTGCTTACTTGCTTGCTTTAGTAATAGCGTCTAGGAAAATCAGATGTGAATCTGGTTAATTAACATCGACCTATTAATTCATTAAAAAGTGATAGAACATACCGTTGGTAATGCAGACATCTATCGTAGCTGATCGTTTGCCATATATTTAGACAAAAAC
>JBAVTY010000100.1:0-3531 GCA_049696495.1 Candidatus Nitrosopolaris sp. | reverse complement strand
TACGATTTTAGTTCTGTACTTTATGTCAGGATTATTATCTAAAAGGTCGTACAGTTCTCTCTTCTCATCCTCCGAAATATTTCTGATAGGAGTAAACCTCACATAATTGACTAAATGATAGTCAGCTAAAGTTGTATAGATAACATTAATTTGTCTAAAAGCCAAGTATTAGTTTACTGTAATTGCCAATTGACTAACTTATAATGCTTTTAAGAAAGAACATGAAGTACCAACAAGACAAGATGATTTTTCCACTGATATTTTCATAAATGCAGTCGCAATCTAATACTAGCTGATACTCAGTTGATATTTCTTACTCACCAATGAATGGGTGTTGGCGTTCGACAAGATGTGAGGAAATTGTCGATTTGATTGGGTCCCTGGTTTGGGGACAAAGAGACTGTCTGTGTCAAGACCATCTTTGATTTTATTCATTATCTGTAAGGTGTTATCAGTAGAACTATCGTCAATTGCTATTACTTCAAAGTTTGGATAGCTTTGGCTCAGAAGTGAGATAAGGCATTTTCTAATATTCTCTTCCTCATTTCTTGCTGGTATTATTATGCTAACAAAAGGGAGCGAATAGCGAAATATTCGGTAATTCGCCATTCTTAGAGGGTCCTATTACATTCTCAATTGATTCATGTGAAAACGAAGACAAGGCGATAGTTTGTAAGCGTGCTGTCTTTAATCTACGATCAATTGCAGGTACTATATAATAGGATCTAATTGAAAGAATAAAGATGGTTATCCACATAAGGTTTACACCCATAAGCGATAAGAGGAAGAAAAAATCAATGCCATCCATTACAGCACCAAATCTCATTGTTCAAAATCGAATATAATTCGATTAGTATATTGTTTTGACGTTTTTTCTATAATTGTAAAATATTTTATTGAGCTATAACATTAGCTATATGTAATACGTCGGACATTTTGACAACTATTAGCCTTGCTAAATATAAGTGCGCCAGTAAAGCGTTCCAGAAAATTGCGATGATATGACAGTGTTATCCTAATTATTCTTACACTTACAGTTATAGCCATTCATAGAGGCGTCCAGTTCAAAAGCTTAACCCCTTTAAGTAGAGAAGACTAATAAAAGACTAATCAAGGATTGGATAAATCCTTTATTTTTTCATCTGCAGTACTACAAAGCAAAAAATAATATTTGTAATAAGTTATTTACGTGTCCTCCTGCGGTATTCACACATAAACGGACAACAGAAGATTTATCTGGTCTTAGACTTTGCACCGGCTTTGACTTTCTTTGAAGATTTAGCACCTGTTTTTTTCTTTGCTGCCATCACTAAAATACTGACGCATATCCTATTTAAAGCTTGGAGTGATTGGGGCTTTGTAGAAACCATCGATTATTATAGTAAGGTCGGTTATTCGGTGGGTATTGTAGGCTATATATCTAAATGATAATTCTCTGTTCTGTGTTCTTACCAATCTTGATGTAATATGTTCTCCAAATAATCGTTTTATCTACTATTCCGACGGATCTTTTTTGGCTAATCTACGATGATATCAGTTATGCAGATGTAATATATATATTACATATCATAACAACACTTAGTTTTTATAGATAAACTGATATTTTTCGTCAGGTCTCGAATCTTAAACAACGTCTATTCTAAGACACTCCCTGGATGGGTTTTGCATGTCACATAGCCTTAGATGACTGGCTAAGAATGCCAGCCCCTGTATGTTTTAGTTAAAATAGAGGTTACTTATGCAGCTTCTTCTGATTCTTGATTTTCGTCCGTCGTTTTAGCAGCCTTTTCACGTACCTTATCGGTTGGACGGTCGGAAGATGCCTCTCCTATCCTATCCTGATGTACCTGTGCTGATTCCAGATCTTTTGTTCTGTCATAGTATTGACAAATGACGATGACAATGGTTCAAAACCATTTTGAGGCTACGGCCAAACGAAACTGTTGAACTCAGACAACTTACCAGCAATAGGGGATTTATTCAAGATGCAGATGACGGCAATTCCGTATACAGGTTAATACCTAGGAACAATGTGTATTGCTCCAACGTTATTTTCTATTTTTTTGTCTTCTTTCGATTTAAGATCAACAGTCTAGTTTGACTCCGAAGTTATTCTCAGCTTTGAGACTGTCTATATCTTCAAAGTTGATTCGTTTACTGATGCTTATGAAGCATTAGAGATAGAACATCTACTTGATCGCTATGCAGCCAATTCTTAAGCTCATGGTTTGGTTTAGCATCATGTTTGCCGGCTAAATGAAGATGCAAGAAAGCATAGTTAATTTGGTTTAGCAATGGTTTGTTTTGTTCATCTCCCTTACGACTTTTCTGCTGCAAATCAGCTGGAACAGTCTTCCATCAGTCGTCGAAGCTTCTCATAGTAATTCACTTACTATAGGAATGTTAATGATTTTAGATGGTAACAGGTGGCCTAAATTATGATACTTAATTTACTCGTGCCATCTTCAATAAGGAGCAGGCAGCACAATAGGGGGTGATTCTACGAATACACCTATTCTAGATATAGTACCATATATTGGTGTATTGCCAAAGTGATTGTTAGTCTTGGTTGGATCAATCCATATACTCATCGTTCCCTGATTCAAAATACTTATTCTAATTGGCACGCCAGTATGCGGTCCATCTTTCATAGTTATTGTGGCGGTACCGCTAAAGACAGTAGCAATATTACTTATAGAAGTATGAATGAGTTTAAAGTCGTATATCGAATGCGCATGTATTTCCTTACCGTCTGTCTTAATCATCTCAAAGACAGCATGAAATATTGCAGAGCTCGGTGGATGAGATGAGGTTACCTGAAATGATTGGGGTACGATCAATCGCCATATACCGGAAAGGATCCACGTCGGTTTGCCAGTTTCATTATTTTGTAAGCTTGCGATGGTTCCCACGGCCCTACTGAAATTCGTGTTAAGGTTGGGTGAGAGTGACGATGTAACCGCTGTTGCCGTGGTCGTGGTGTTAGCTTTACTCGCAGCACTCCCGTTGTTTCCTATTGAAGCAGTCTGGGCAAAAACTTTATCAGTATTGCGAAGAGGTATGACAAAAATAAGGCCACTCATCAATACAACTGAAATGCCAGTGATTGCGACAATTTTACAGTTCATTGTTATATGACTGGTCATTAAGATATATCTAACTTTACATATCCATTTGATTAGAACTATTGCGTAATTAACAGATATAGTCGATTTACGATCTCAGGTTCATTAGCCCAGACACAATATCGTATGCATTGCTACACTTTTCAATAAGTGATATTATAGAGGGTCTCCATTAAGTATGCTTATTTACTTCTATAGAGAATATTTTAGAAATCCGTGGTCTAATCCAGACATCGTTGACAATATGGTGGCTGACATTTTTTGTCTTGTTTTAGTGTATCAGTAGTGGTTGTTTTAAACATTTCATGAAGTTCTCTTTATGTTGTTACAGCGGCATTGGTCGTGGTAACATCTCATAACATATTCCATAAAATAAGAGTTCATGAATTCTAAAGCTGAATTCCAA
>JBAVTY010000099.1:0-1962 GCA_049696495.1 Candidatus Nitrosopolaris sp. | reverse complement strand
TCTTCTCATCCTCCGAAATATTTCTGATAGGAGTAAACCTCACATAATTGACTAAATGATAGTCAGCTAAAGCTGTATAGATAAGATTAATTTGTCAAAAAGCCAAGTACTAGTTTACTGTAATTGCTAATTGATTAACTTACAATGCTCTTAACTTAGAACAGAAAAAGTATAGATCGCGGATAGTCACGTTTATACCTAGAAAGAAAAAGCCAGCTGAAATAGTTGAAGAATTGGAAAAGAGATCAAAAGTAGTTGTATCCGCAAGAGGAAAGAATTTCTCCTCATTTTTATAACTTTGAACGAGATATTGATAGGTTAATTCTATGACTAAAAAGGATATTACAGAGTGAGTGATATAGTGTTATACTTTCGTTAGTTCTGAATAGGTGTGCGTATGGTTTACTAGGTTTGCACGACTATGTTATGTAAGGAAAGCCGGAAATGCATATGTCTCTTTCTACGACAACAGAACTCACGGTATCGTAAACATCTGAGGTATATATGTACCATTTCTACAAGAAGAGAATGTGATAATGGTAGGCCGAGATAGAATTCAATTTCTGACAATCAAGAGATATATAATAAGAAGAGTGATTAATTAACAGATAATGTCAGTTGCGAAAATCGTGGAACTTGTAGGTAGTTCGGAGAAAGGATGGGAAGATGCAGCTCAGGCTGCAGTAAATGAGGCTATGAAGACGCTGCGGGGGATACGTGGAATAGAAGTAGTAGACCAGACAGCTCAAGTTGATTCAAAAACAGGTAAGATTACCAAATACAGAACATGCGTTAAAATGTCGTTTGGTATTGAAAGCAAATAGCCGAATGAAAAAGCTATATTCTTTTTTTTCGTTAGAAGAACTTTTCTTTACTTCTATTCTCAAATTTTCTGTGAATAATTTCCTTAGGCCCTTAAGCATCCATCTTTTTTTATTTAGTTGATTTCGAGGCATTGTATCACAACTCATACCACAGGAGTAATCCCTTCAAAATTAAGTTCGACTGGAAGATATCTACTTCGGACTTTCCTAAAGTCGGTATCTTTCTGTCATATATATCTTCCAAACCATAATTGCGAATATCGATTATGTGTACTCATTTGAACCAATTCCATTCCTGTTGTCTTCTTTATTTTATCCAATGCTTTAGCATCTGCAAAGAAATCATTTGTATTCAATATGAGAAATTCTTTATTTCCATTTTTTATATATTCAAAACCACAATCGCCTGTGCAGTCTAGAGTATCCCAAATCCATTTCTCACATTCATCTATTGACAGTTGCGTAGATTGCTTTATGGCCGTCATTACATGCGTGTACTGCCTATATAGCCTCACATGCAATTTATAGGTTTTAAATTGATCTGGTTTGTAGTTTGTTAAAAAATTAATGGACAGTTCTGAGCAGCAAAATATAGGTTAGGATGAGCCATAAAAAAAGACTTTTCCAAAATCTAATGACGAACCTTGTACAGAATATGATGTGAAATATACAAACCAGTTGAGTGCGTTCAAGTGAGGTCTATTTACTTTTACACCATGTATTATATTCGCGAAAGAAGGTCATCGCTTTTTGTATTAAGATTTACGACCCGATACATATAGACTTTTAAAAATATAATCGAAGATATCTCCACATTTAATACGCTCCGCAATTTCTCAGTAAAATGCCCATTTCCGAACCAAGTACATCAATCGATAGTTGATATACGCTCAAAAACCATTACGCTCACATTTGCATCATTTAAGCTCACCGTACCTATTAATTCAATAGCTTATCGGTTTATCAAACATAAATAGGGTATCCGGATCATGTGACTTGCATGAAGGGTGTTTCACCTGTAAGCCTGTGTATGATAATGTCGTCAATACTTCCGTTAGCACTCTTGCCCTCTTGGTTAATCCTCGAAATAATAGCCGTTAGCCCCGCGCCAGCACTACTTTACGCGCAATCCTGCAAA
>JBAVTY010000098.1:0-18573 GCA_049696495.1 Candidatus Nitrosopolaris sp. | reverse complement strand
AGATTCAGATTAAAGAACAATCAGAAAAGATTTGGATTAATTAAATCAATAGGCTGGAACATAGAAGTGCTTAACAGATTGCAATGTGCAAACAAACTGGGACTAAAGGTGACACGATATGCGATATCGAATTAAGCAACAACCCCGCTGCGTGACACTTTGTTGATATATGGTCACGGACATAACAGAACAATTAGGACTGCGAAAATGAAACGGCAATGTAAAATTATTCAAAGAAATTGGTCTACGGCCTGCAAACATGTTAGACTATGCCGTGGCTCTTATGGTATTGAGAAATTATATCCATACAACTCAGGGTTGCCAACTCCTAGTCCGATGACAGACAGAATTAGAAAGAAATTATTATTACCGCTACGGAAATGCTCACTGAATTGGAAAAGAGAGTGGGTAAGCGTCCTGGCCAGTTTGTGAACGATACCAACAATAATAGCAGAAGAACAGCCTCCCATATCCCTTACGAGCTACTGGAATTTGTTCGGCGCGATACATATTCGTTACTCGTTAAAGGCTATGCTGGAGCTGGTAAAACTACACTCTCGCTTACTATTCTAAGGACATTAAAAATCAAAAACAACTTTTTTTATATTTCTACAAGGCTATCTCCAAAACAACTTTTTAATTACTATCCATGGCTTGGAAAGTACGCTGATATAGAGACGAATCAAGATGAAAATCCGACAACATCGTCACAACGATTGGGGTATAATCTCTCAAGCTTTGAGGATGCACGGCTTGATGAACCCGAATCGCTTTTTGAAAGAATCACAAATCAATTGATGGACGTTAAGGCCCCAATAATTATCATCGATAGTTGGGATGCTATTGCATCTTTTATGGACAAAGAAGCTCGATTAAACAATGAACGAGTCTTGCAAACGTGGCGGGAAAGGGCAGGTGCGAAATTGATTTTTATCAGTGAAAATCCTAATGACACTACTCTGGATTTCCTTGTAGACGGGATCGTAGAATTAAATCAAAAGCTACATGATGGTATGAGGCTACGAGAAATCTCCTTGACGAAACTGAGAGGAATCAGGATTAACAAAGCATCTTACATCTATACCCTGAACAAAGGTATTTTTCAAAGCTACAATCCTTATCATCCAAGTGACTTTATGTTTAGTCATTTATATAGCAACAACATGAATCCGACTAGAAAACTGAGGAGAGAATCAACAAAACACAATCCTTCACAGAATCAATACATCAATAGCGGCTACGAACAGCTTGACGAAGGACTTGGAGGGGGGTTCCCAAGGAAGGGTATAGTACTCATAGAAACACAATCGAACATAAATTCAAAGGTACTTCTGACATTACTGGCAGGAATATTCTCAAACATACTCAGAAACGACAATCCGATATTAATTGAACCCTTTATGGGAATCGACGAGAAGACAATTATGAGCTATATCCGGCCACATTTGCCTTCAGAACATAAAAAAGATCTCGTAAGGATTTCTCATACGGACACGAACAAAGATCTTCCTTCGAATTATACAGAGTCAGAATTTCAAAACTTAAGTAACTCTCAAAAACAAATCCAATGCTTCCGGGATATGATAGTGAAAGCAAGGAGAGATTATCAAAACAAGCTATTGGTGAATGTAATGGGGATGGGTATGTGTAGTACGATACATCAGTATCGAAAAGAACACGGAATAGATCTCATGGCTTTCATCAGTGCTACCGCGGATCTCACTTTAGTAGCAGTAGAACAGCCCCACGGCACGGAGCTCAACCTTACAGAAATGGCAGATGTTCAACTGCACCTCTCTCGTATTTGCGGTACTTTAGTACTGCATTCTGTGATTCCTGAGACGGTTCCTTTCGCAATTGTGGCTGATAGATCCTCAGGATACCCAGCCATCAGACTTGAATCTCTAGTTTAGATAGGGTTAGCACTGAGGTGGTAATATTCTTCAGCAATGCTCTCTTCAATTCCGACAGGCAGTAGTTCTTTCATTTGATCGTAGTATGAAAGAAACATGTTCCCCTTCTGAGTAATTCTGTATACCATTTTGTTGCCGGTGTTAACTTCCTGGATTAATTCGCTTTGAAGAAGAGAATCAAGATATATTTTGCATTGATCGTTGCTTAGCATCGCTTTGTACATTATCTTGGTACGCGTTTCTTCTTTACAAGCTGATTTTAGTATTGCCGCTATTACTTCGTAACGACTACGATTCTTCATTTTGTCACAATATCACTTACATTCCATATAACGTGAGTGAAACTATTAGATAGAAATGTTATTGACACATATGAAATTTACATATGTTATTGTAACTGTCGTGATAGAATAATAGTAGTAGAATTGAGCATCATTCATTCATTATAGACTGCTTGCTGAATAGCTCTGCCATCTGTTTATATCTACCTATAAATTTGTTACCCAGTTCACTAGTCTTGAAGATATGGCGCTTAGAGTTAGCCCGTTCCTGTACTTTTTCCAGCATACCGCAATCTAAAAGAAAATCCAAATATTCGCTAATTTGTTTAGAATTCAAATTACATCTATACATTACGTGTGTCTTACGCGCACCTCCTTCGCACATGGAAAGTATAAATTCAATGATCTCCAGCCATCCTCTGTTACTCCATCCTGTTACATTAAGTGGCAATTATGATCTAAACTATATCACTACGAGTGGCTTTTAATAAATATACTTTCTATAGGTCATGGATGAACCCTTTTCTACTCAAAACAGCTAGATAATACAGATATTCAGAAAATTAGACAGTAAAGCTGATGCTGACAAGATTTTTAACTCATCATAAGCATACGCATGGCATCTGTCTTGCATGAATACTTCGAGGAATTATTCGCTAATTTACGGTGGCAGGTTCTTATGGAGGTTGTAGAAAATGCTACGGCTGCTATAGAGAACGAAAGGCTAACTGGCTGGATCAAGGGTGGCAGGGTGAACGGGCCAGTTGTTGTGCTGGAAGGTGTTCCGGAAAAGCTTGTTCTAATAGGAGACATCCACGGTGACTTGCAATCTTTACTTTGGATCCTCAAAGATATAAATTTCGAAAGGTTCTTGACAAATCCACGCAATAAGCTCGTATTTCTAGGAGATTACGTGGATAGGGGAAGCAACTCTATTGGCGTACTGTATGTAGTGTGTTATTTGAAACAAAAATTCCCCAACTCGGTGGTTTTAATGCGTGGAAATCATGAAGCTCCAATGGAATTTCCCTTCTCGTCGCATGATCTGCCGTTAAAACTTGCTCAGCTATACGGACGTGAAATGGCAAAATCGATCTATGTCAATAATATATTACCACTCTTTCAATCGCTTAGTTTAATCGTTTTGATACCGAAACAGCTTTTAATTGTTCACGGAGGTCTACCAACAGGGGATGTTTTCATACCAAAAACATCGGGAGATC
Source organism: Candidatus Nitrosopolaris sp. (assembly GCA_049696495.1). GTDB lineage: Archaea > Thermoproteota > Nitrososphaeria > Nitrososphaerales > Nitrososphaeraceae > Nitrosopolaris. The sequence continues at coordinate 15,156 of JBAVTY010000098.1, read as the reverse complement.
AGTTAGGATCTGCTGTTCAAGACCTGTTAATTAGCAGTATGGAGGAAATTTTGTGGAATGACCCAATGGAGCATATTAGTAAAGGGTTAGATTGGGAGTATTCCAGGAGAGGATATGGTAAGCATTTTGGTATAGAAGTAACCAAAAAGTGGCTTAATGCGACAGGAAGCAAACTTGTTGTTAGAGGACATGAGCCATGTCAAGGTTTCAAGGTCAATCATCAAGGCATGATTTTGACTTTGTTCTCCTGTAAAGAATCTTATCCTGGGTTCCAGGCTGCATATTTAAAAATTACGAGAGAGCAATTGCAGAATCTTAATGATGGAGGAGGAGCGTTTGTATCTTACATAAACAAAATACCTAAACTTCCAGAGTTGCTTTGATCTCTTTACATCTTTTTCTGAGAGAGACTGTGGATATGTCAGCTACTTGGCATATCTCAACCTGTCGGAGAAACTCATTGCAGGTCTGTGAAGCCAAATATATTACAGCGCCGGCTAGTGCTCGGGGGTTCTTGCCGATTGATATTCGATTTTGCTGTACTTCAGAAAATATTTTAAGCGCTTCTCGTTTTGTCTTCTCACTCAAATCCAACCTATTGGCTATAAGGGTAACATAATCTGGCCCGTGAAGTACTGGCATTTGTAATGAAAGCTCTCTCAATATTAACTTATAATGCGACATCACATCCTTACTAGACAGATTACAGACAGATGCTACGTCAGAAATTGTTTTCGGAGTGGCTGTCTCTCTGCACGCGGCGTAAAGCGCTGCCCCCACCAGCCCTAGCGTTGATCTTCCCTTTGCCAGCTTTTTAATTGCCGCCTTCCTGTAAATATATGCAGCACTTTCCATCACAGCTTGGCTAAGGTATAGCTTATCACCAAAATTATTCAGAAATTTTAAGGCCTTCTCCAAATTTCTCGATATCGAGTCGTTAAGTTGAGATCTGTTATTCCAAGTGCGCAACCTTTGCATCTTCAGTCTTTGTGCTGGTTCTAGCGCTTTACCCCGTGCATCTGTGTCTCCCATGCCTATTAGCGTGGATAGTCCCTTATGGTGTATCGCCAATGATTCAGGCATGCCAGTTCTGGATCTGTCGCTGAAGCCAGATTGACCAGAATACCCGCTCGAGTGTTCATTATTAAAGAATTTGTCGTTTGCAACGCAACCACAGGAGCTGCACACATATTCACTTGAAACCATATCAAAGATAACAGTATAACCTTTACATTGCTCGCAATAGGTTGCATCATTGCGTTCATTTAATTTGCTCTCCGGAGGCATGTGGTCTGAGCTCCCAATCGAAACAAGTACGACAAGTCTTTTTATCCGTAGTTTTTCTAGAAATCAGAAAATTCTAATCAAAACCCTGATATATTTAGAAAATCGAGTCCAAATCTCATATTCATGAGATCATCATAGTTTTCTATAACAGCCAACGAATCAACATTTTACAAAATTCTAGAAAGCGATTATTATATATTATGAATTATTTTGTTTATCTAGACATTGTTAGACGATATTCTTCTAGCCATTATAACAGTTGTATGGTTGACTAACGTCCCTATTGCATTTGTCTCGATAATCCGGTTTCTGAAGAATCGAGAAGCGTTCATTGGAAAGGACGTTCAACGCATCCATAACGACCCTGTCATTATTTTTCAAATAACGAGCCGTTCTGCGACAAAGACGCCTGTCGTACTCCGGGGTATAGATTCGATAATTAAGTCTTGTGACAAAATAAAGTACCATGATTACCGAATCTCGGTTATTACCGACGATCCGGAGGACTTTGATACGTTGGCCCACTCAAATAGTGAGGTTGTCTTAGTCGATAAGAAATTCAAGAGCAACGCAATCAAGAAAGGAAGGGCGTTACAATATGCGGTCGAATCCAGGCGTAAAGCTGGTAGAAATAGTTCAAAATACTGGATCTTTCACATGGACGACGAAAGTTACGTCACACATCAAACTGTTCTATCGCTGCTCAAGGCGATTAGAGATGGTCAAGGACTAGCATTTGAAGGACCAATTTTCTATCCCTTAAAATTCGAATCGGCGAATATACTAACAGCACTGGCTGAATCTATTAGACCATTTACTTGCTACGATTGCGTATCGCAGATGAAAAATGAGCAATATGTAAAGACTTCTCCATTGCACATGCATGGAAGTAATTTACTAGTAAGATCAGACGTCGAAGATTCAATCGGTTGGAATTTTGGAGCCACCCTTGCAGAAGACCAGATGTTCGGATATCTGGTGTACCATAAATATGGTCCGAAATCTATGGGTTGGCATGGCGGCATTCTTTTGGAGCAGCCACCCCTAAACATTAAAGACCATTTCATGCAGAGACGCAGATGGGTTCTAGGAAGCCTTCAGAACATAAACCAATTTCCTCTCATGCACAGATTTAAGCTTTTTTATAAACTGCTCACTTATTTTATGGGCTTTGCTTCTGGCTTCATCTCTACGATACTTTCGTTGCACATGAATCTATCTCTTTTATTGGTTGTTACATCAAATACCTTGATCAACTATAGAGTTGGAGCTGATAGCATGGCCGTCTTCGGGAACTTGCTGAAAACATTTTATTCTGAAATGACTGCACATTTTTTTGGGAACATGGACGCTTTTCAATTCGGAATTGGGTCGATCTTATTGTTTTCTTCTGTAATATGGTTACTTTCTTATCAAATAGGTTTATTTCTAAACCTTCGATATTCAAAGATAGCATGGTCAAAAAGATTCTTGTTGCACTTCCAAACTCTTTTGCTGTGTCCCATCTTAGGATTGGTCGAGACCTTCCCGGCATTTTGGACGTTAATTGAATACCACACTAAAGGCAGAACGTCAAGATCAGACAAAAACTTCATTTATGACTTTTATGTGATAAACAAGTAAAAAAGAAATGCAATTCTTTATCCTCTCTTAATTTACGCATTATCGCCGTGGGGGAGCTCTCCATCAACAGTTGTTATATCATCTACTGTGCCTAAACATTTTGTGCACCAGTTCAAGACCTTCGTTGACTTGTTGAAAGGATATATAGGCAAACCATATCTGTCGTTATCTTGACCGCAATTAGGACAAATTTTACTTTGATTACTGTTATCTGCATTGGGATTAAACCACGTGCTGGTCATGATGTATTCCTAATTAATAGGAGTTGCAATTAAATAAACATTTGATCAAAATTCTCCTTTGTTTTTGAAATCCAAATTCGATCACACAGAGCAGGCAACATCGGATATCATGCGAACGTCATCTAGCAGAGAATTGTGAAATTAAATGGGTTAGAGAGAATGTCTGGTCTCTTCTTTCACAATCAGGCGACGGTCATACAAAATCCATTCAAGCAGGAAGGGACGTTGAGATCAAATTGAAGAAGGCGCTTCCGAAGAAATTACGCCTTAACCACCTACAATAATCAATTAAGGAAACGTGCTAAACGATGTTAAAAAATAATATCTATATAAGTGTTAGAAGCAGTTTACTTATGACAATATCTCTTGTGTCTGCTGAATATGAACCGAAGGGAATACGATCCCTACCCTTTGATAAAGGGACCACACTGCTTAAGCGAGGATTTGCTCATATGCAAAAGCACGGCGTTATTATGGATGTCACAAGTGTTGAGCAGTCGCAAATTGCTGAAGATGCAGGAGCTGTTGCTGTTATGGTTCTGGACAAGTTACCATACGATGTTAGAAAGTCTGGCGGCGTAGCTAGAACTGCCAGCGTCAAGATAATCGAAGATATCATGGACGCTGTTACTATTCCGATAATGGCCAAGTGCCGTATTGGCCACGTTTCAGAAGCTAATCTGCTAGAAGTCACTGGAGTGGATATGATCGATGAAAGTGAGGTTTTAACTCCCGCAGATGACATAAGACATATTTGGAAATGGAATTACACCGTCCCGTTTGTTAACGGAGCGAAGAATCTTGGTGAGGCACTAAGGAGAATTGAGGAAGGTTCTGCCATGATAAGAACCAAAGGTGAACCCGGAACGGGAAACGTTGCAGAGGCCGTTTCACATATTAAGCTAGTTAACAACGCAATTCGGTGGATTTCTTCGATTTCTGACGATCATCAAGAATTGATAAAAGCGGCAAGAGAATTAAGAGTCTCACTTCCAATAGTCGAAGAGACTGCAAGGCTAGGTAGATTACCTATCGTGAATTTTGCGGCCGGTGGAATCTCTACACCTGCAGATGCGGCTTTTCTAATGAACCTTGGTTGCGACGGCGTGTTTGTGGGTTCGGGTGTATTCAAGGCGGAAGACGCAGCTCAGCGTGCAAAAGCTGTAGTTTTGGCTACCGCTTATAGTGAAAACCCCAAGATTGTTGCCGAAGCTCAAAAAATGGTTGACGAGAAGAAATCAATGCTTGGTTTGGATACAAAAAATCTGGATCTAAAAATGCAGGAACGAGGTCCGTCCATATGAAGACTAAAATCTCTGTTGGCGTCTTGGGAATTCAAGGAGATGTTGAAGAAAATAAAACCGTCGCTGAAGAAGCCCTCAACCATACCAACACAAAAGGCGATGTAAAAGTTGTTCGTTATGCCGAAGAAATTGAAAAAATCGACGGTTTAATCTTACCTGGAGGTGAGAGTACTGTCATCACTACACTTGCTGCAGTTCAGGGCGCAATACTACATACAATCAGAAGGCGTATCGATGAGGGTATGCCGGTCCTTGGAACATGTGCTGGCATGATAATGCTTGCAAAACGCGCATACGATCGAATCGTAGGAGAAACAAAACAACAACTTCTATCAAAAATGGATATCGTCGTGGAACGAAATGCTTTTGGAAGGCAGAAGGATTCGTTTGAGGCAAAGATAAATATGCCGATTCTTGGCAAGAACAATAACTCGTTCAAGGGAGTTTTCATTAGGGCCCCTGTCGTAATAGAGATCGGCGTTGACGTCGATATTATTGCCAAATTTAATGATAGAATTGTTGGAGTGAGACAGGGCAATCTTATGGGGACTTCCTTTCACCCAGAATTGTCTGGTGATGATAGAATTCACAAACAATTTATCAAAACTGTGTTGGATTTAAGGAGGCAAAGAGATCAAGCAGCTTCATGATAGGATCTTTATGTGCGGGGGGTGGGATTCGAACCCACGGACCACTAAAGGACGGGATCACCCCTTCTTAAGATCTTAAGTCCCGCGTCTCCAAATTCAGGTAGATAATTTGGCCAGGCTCTACAACCCCCGCCTGTGTAGCAGTTTGACTTTATTCGAAATATAATAAAAGCGTACGTCTACACTTTATATGATTATACCCTTTATACACCAACTGTTAGGAATACGCTACCTTGAAATGTTGGTATTGCTTGGAAGGCGAAGTACCATGAATGACATTTTCTATTCCATAGGAACAATTAATCTCTATTATCCGTTTGAGTTACTACGGTAACGATAGCATATGTTATCCATTTTCGTCAATTTCCTTGCCACCATACAGAAAGATGCAAATCGCTGTAGAGCTACTCATATCTTGATAAGTCCATTTCCACAGTATTACAGTGACCGTCGCGTTTTCATCTACCTCTATTAAAACATAAATAGCCTTGGGCGGGATTTGGACCCGCGACCTTTGCCTTACCAAGGCAACGCTCTACCAGGCTGAGCTACCAAGGCGCTAATTCTGAAGACAAAAGGTTTCATTAATAATATTATCGGAACGCGTAAATGGTTTCCCACATTAGCGTCAATCAAATGACTCACAACTCTTGCTATCTTCAACCCGGACGAACGGACGGTGGTCACAAGATCGTGTTAGAGATAGTGACCATTTCCTTTCTCGTAACATTTTAAAGTGTAGGAGTCGTTCCAAATTTTATGTTACCGACGCGTTCGGGAATAAATGTAATTTATTCTTCAGACATATTACCAGAATTGAAGTCTCCCTATTTAATTTGTGGTTTTCCTGGGAGTGGATATGTTGGGAAGATGGCCGTCGATCACATGATCGAAGAGCTCCATGCTGAACATCTTGCAGACATTTACTCTACCTCTTTCCCTCCACAAGTCCTGATCCGATCTGACGGGACAGCCGATCTCATGAAAAACACTATCTTCTACTCAAAGAGCTCAAGTGGCACCAATCTCCTGTTACTGACAGGGGACTCACAACCTGCGAACCCAGACTCTGAATATCTCTTAGCTGAGGAAATTATGGATATTGCTACGAAGTTCAATACTTCGCATGTTTTTACTTTGGCAGCGTATATCACGGGAGTATTTGTAGAAAAACCGCGAATTTTTGGCACAGCTACTGATACAGATACCATAAGATCATTTAGCGAAAGTAATATCTCGACAATGGATGGCGGTAGCATCACTGGTATGAATGGTCTTATAATTGGTACCGCAAAACTCCGCGGGGTTAGGGGTACATGCCTGCTTGGTGAAACGTCAGGGTATGTGGTCGATGCAAAAGCTTCCAAATCCATCTTGGAGACTTTGCTCAAAATCGTGGGGATTAATATTGACATGAAAAATCTTGAAAAGAGAGCCAAAGACACGGAGATGTTGATTCAAACAATAGAGCAACAAATGGCCGGAAGAATAGGACAGCCACAACAACAACAAGGTGGCACAACCAGACCATCAGCTATGGGCTACATTAGCTAGTGAGAGGACCTATGCATTCACGTTGTGTGTTATAGTTATTTAGTCCGCATTATTGAAAAAGCTAAGACGCAAAGGTCTTCATACCCTTTTAATTTTACCATATCTGCCAATGTTCAGGCTGTTTTCTCCCCTGAATGCTTGAGTGTAACCGTTCTCAATAGAAACATTATCTCCTTCCTTTACAAGGGTAATCTGATCATCCCACAAGGAGAGCTTTATTTTGCCTGAATCATCGGAGAGTACCGCATCTGCGACCTGAGCACTTCCGCCAGTTCGGAGATTTACCGTTCGCGATTCTGTGATGCTTTCGATCTTTCCCACCACGCTGACCCCTCGCATTCCAGCTTTTAGCTCTGTGATATTCATTTCTCATTCCTTTGCTCTCTCAGATTGTTATAAAGGTTCCGGATTAGTTGCATTATATCATGTTGACCATCATCGATTGACCACAATCAGTACAAACTAGCCTAATTCCAACAAGTGTCTTTTCTCTTACTTCATGGACGGTCTTTGAATGACATTTCGTACATAGTTTAGAGATTACTTCTGGCTTTGGCACGAAACACCTACCTATTATGACGATAACAATTGTGATGAGTACTTTAACTTTAATAAATGATTTATAGAGGGACCATATTGCAGACACTTCTAAGCGTTCATAAAAACAATCCCGGATCGAGAAATAACGACAAACGACTAGGCTGGCGGGTGTTGCCTATTTGTTTTCAATTGAAACAAAAGGTTTCGATCAATTAAATCAATATGGTGCTAATAGCTTGCAATGTACAAACAATCGTAAATATGCAATATCGAATTAGACGCTAACCCTAAGAACAGCGTAACCCTGAAATAAGGGAAGATAGGCGCGAGTTCTGTCTAGGAGGGGTAGCGAAGCCTGGTCAAACGCGCAGGACTCAAGATCAAAATAGGTGATCCCGTCCCTTAGGGGTTCGTGGGTTCGAATCCCACCCCCTCCATTAATTATACATTTAAGGAACGCTCTAGAGTGACATGTAACGTAGAGTGTGCTTTCCTGTAATAATATTTATTTAGACACACATTTTTGCATCTTTAGTCAATTACATCTTGTGGGCTTTGAATGCTTTATTACTGATTATAGAATATAATTCAGGTAAAGAATATACGAACCCTACATGCACACAGTCAGATTTTTCATCAAGTAAACACTGCAACTCCCGATCTTTGAGGAGGACTTCAACGATCCTGTTACATTTGTTATCCTTTAGGATAATTCGATTTTGATCAATTGCAATCTTCTGAATAAATGGAGCATGTTTGGCAAACGCTTCATATTTGATCATCATCTCTTCCATCATACTTGTAAGGTAACCTGAAAAACTCGTTATACCCTTTAACTCTAAATCTTTCCTGCTTAGTTCGTAAACATCAAAAAATTTATTGTAAACAGTTTCACTTACCGTTATAGATTTAAAGCCAGCTTTTGGCATATGTATAGTTACGGTAATGAACGGAACGATATAAGAATTATCTTGATTGTTTATCTGCTTAATCACTCCGTAGACCACTAATATGTGAAGCATAGTCGTATTTTACTAATTGCCGTAGGATCGATAGTACATCTTTAACATACTCTTTCTCGTAAGCAACTTGTGCATAGGTATGGTATCTTCTATAAAGAAAATAGTATCATATTTCATTTGAGCATCGATTTTAATAAATAATTCGTCAACATTCCCATCGCCACGGAATTTTGGTCTCACCTTTTCATCTAATAAGAGAACAAATCCGGTTAACTTTTATACTTGAAGGTCAGGTGTAATAACGAACAATTCAAACATGAAAACGAAACAACTTGACGCTTCATTTTTTTTATTTACGATTCCTATTATCATTGTGTTTGTGACGTTTTTCCTGACGGAATTCGGACTTATCACTAAATAAACGTCAAGTAGTTAGATTCAAATTTTTGAATATATTCATGTTAACGAACGATGCTCTCGAAATAACCCTAAACAAATCATACCCACAAATAATGAAATAGTAACCAGCTATTCTTCACATTTTTGATATCTGTCATTCTTTCTACTCTTAGGTGTACGGTTATTATCAATATATTGTTTAGTGTTAGCAGCGGCCGCATGAACCTCATAAAGTATAATAGGTTTGAGGGAGAAAAATCTATGTTGCCTGAAACTGTTAATAAAACAAACAAGGCTGATGTCGTTAATTGTGAATATTGTGGGAACCCGATCGATACATGTATGTGCGAATGTCCATACTGCGGGGAAGTTGATAAATGTGAGTGTTGTCTCTTTGATGCAGGTACAGGTGGATAGGTCGTTTTTTCTGAGATCGTAAAGCAATAAAAGGAGGAAGATTCAAACCAATCGTCATGTTAGTTGAAGCTAGGAACTTCGCTAATTCATTAACCTGGATGATAGGTGGCGCCCAGGGTAGCGGTGTTGACTCTGCAGCAAATATCTTCTCGAGAGCTTGTTTTCAGGGTGGCTTCCACATTTTCGGAAATCGGGAGTATTACTCTAACATTAAGGGTGAACACAGCTATTTTGGAGTGAGGGTGTCCGAAGTTCCGATTCGTTCCCATATGGACGACATCAATATTCTGGTTTCTTTTGATGCTGAAACAGTCTTCAGACATGCAGATAAAGTAACAAAAGGTGGTGCCATAATCTACGACTCAGATTTGAGTAACACCGCTCTTCAGGAAGTTCCAACAATAGACGATGATGCTGCTAAACGAATTGCCGAGATGTTAGAAAACGATGGCAGTCCAATTACTGTTAACCGAATGCTAGACTTCGCAAAACGTAATGGTGCTGTTCTTTATGATATTCCGTATTTTGAGCTACTTAAGCATTTTTCTGAAGAGATCAATGAGCCTGCACTTAGCAAGCTCACACGTATGATAAACGTGATGGCACTATCGGCGTCAATGGCCATATTAGACTTTGACAAAGAGATACTAGGCAAAGCAATCAAAGTTGTATTCAAGGCGAAACCTAAGATTGCTGACAGCAATATCCTAGCAGCAAATTATGCATATAAATATGTCAAATCGCGATTCGATTTATCACAATCGCGGTTTAAGTTGTCATGCAAGGCACCGTCAGCCGATGTCATCCTTGTTCAGGGTAATCAATCTTCAGCAATGGGGAAAATGGTTGCCGGTTGCAGATTCCAGACGTACTATCCTATAACCCCGGCAAGCGACGACAGCGAGTTTCTCGAATCTAATCAGATTATAGACCAAATTGATGGCAAAAAAGGATCTATGGTAGTCGTCCAGACAGAAGACGAAATAGCCGCGATTACAATGGCTATTGGCGGGGCATTGACAGGTGTGCGTTCGGGTACAGCCACCTCAGGACCGGGATTTTCCCTGATGGCTGAAGCACTTGGCTGGTCTGGAATGAATGAGGTCCCTTTGGTAGTATCGTTATATCAGCGTGCAGGCCCCTCTACAGGGCTACCTACTAGACATGAACAAGGCGATCTGAGGTTTGCGATTCATGCCGGTCATGGTGAGTTTCCTAGAATTGTTTTTGCATCTGGCGATATTGAGGAGAGTTTCTATGACAGCATAAAAGCTTTCAATTTTGCAGAAAGATATCAGGTACCCGTAATACACATGTTGGATAAAGCGATTGCGAATAGCGTTACGACATGTAAGTCTTTCGACCAGTCCAGAGTGGAGATCGATAGGGGAAAACTCTTACAAAATTTACCAGCATCTGTAGAAGTCGGAGCGGCAGGCCATTATCTTCGGTTCAAATTTGGAGAGAGCCCAGTTTCGTCACGAGTACCTCTCGGAATTGAAAATGGGATATTCTGGAATAGTGGAGATGAACATACGGAAGAAGGGCATATTACTGAAGACCCAGGTATACGCAACAAGATGATGGACAAGCGATTAAGCAAGCTAGATCTCGCTTTAGGGGAGATAGCTGATGAGGATAAAGCTGTATCCTACGGACAACTAGACCCGTCACTCGCACTTACAGTGATCGGTTGGGGCTCTACTAAGGGTGCAATTCTGGACGCGTTGGACGAGCTTGCCCTAGAAGGCAAAAGGGTACTTTTTGTTCAGGTACGTCTAATGAATCCATTTCCTACGGCGTTACTTGAAAGGATGCTGTTCAATACTAAAATATTAGTGGACATCGAAATGAACTACAGTTCGCAATTGGGATCGCTTGTCAATCAATATCTGCACCGTGATAGCGAGTATAGAATAGTAAAATACAACGGCAGGCCTATGTCTAGCAGCGAGATTTATAACGCGTTAATGCGCATCATTAATGGAAATGCACCTAGGAGGATTGTGTTAGAACATGGCACTTAAACTTGCAGATTATAAAACGAACGTTCATAATGATTGGTGCCCTGGCTGTGGAGATTTCGGTATATTAAGTGCAATTCAAATGTCCTTGGCGGAATTGCAGATCCCTCAGCATAAGGCTGTCATATTCTCGGACATAGGATGTTCCGGCAAGACACCGCACTTCATCCACACTTACGGCATACATACGCTTCACGGTAGGGTATTGCCTTTCGCTCAGGGGGCGAAACTGTGCAATCCAGAATTAAACGTTTTGGCAGTGGGTGGTGACGGCGGGGGTCTCGGAATCGGTGCAGGTCACTTTGTCAGTGCTGGTCGAAGGAACGTGGACATGGTTTATATAATGTTCAACAATGCGGTTTACGGCTTAACCAAGGGCCAGGCGGCTCCGACGTTAAAATTAGGTATGAAAACTAAATCATTGCCCCAACCTAACGTGAACAATTCAGTGAATCCAATAGCGTTGGCGCTAGTGTCTGGATTCACTTTTATAGGCAGAGGATATTCCTATGACGTAAGGCATCTAAAGGACTTGATCGCGAAAGCTGTTGAGCACAAGGGCCTCGCTTTCTTGGATGTACTTCAACCATGTCCCACGTATAATGACATCAATACTAAGGAATGGTTTCAGGGTGCAGATAACATGAATCCTGAGACCGGCAAGCAAATGCCTAGAACATACAAGCTAGAGGAAACTGGTTACGATGGCGTTGTGCATAAAGAGGAAGAGGGGGATGTTAAAATGGGACAGGCGATACAACGGTCTAATGAATGGGGAAGCAAGATTCCATTAGGCGTTTTCTATAAGAATGAACATATTCCAACTTATCAAGAGAGGATAATCTCCAAGATCCATAACTACGCAGAAAGCCCACCATCTAAACAAAGCGTTGCGGATGAGAATCATTTACCGATAACTACGATTCAGAGACTTTTAGACAATCTCAGGTATAACTAGAGAAGTTCTTATATGAGAAGAATGTGTATATAAGAAGTTCGCCATAATCAGTTCCTTGGCTGATAGAAGGTTGTGACTCAACTATTTCATTCCGGAATGTATCGATTACAACTTCCTTTTCCTGTCGATTGATGTCTCCATCTTTTAGCGGCACCAGTGCCGCTAAATCTGTCCCCTGCTGCTTCTGCCTTTGTTTTCGTGCATTCTCGACACGATGCTTCTCCTTGTATTTTTCATCAAGACAGTCGTGGATAAGTCTTTCAGATACCTTGCCGCGTAACTGATGAACTATTTCGTTAGCTATTATCTATGTAGGAATCTTTCCCACTAGGTCTTTCGCCAAATCTTGAACAATCTGTGTCTTCTCTTTTTTGGCGTGTGCATCTACCTTCTCAAGCTTTTTTATGGCCTCTTGAAAACACGAAGAGATTTCTTCTCCATTGGCTTTTGAGGTATCTTGCTGTATGTCTGCAGGCCTGTTACATTTAGTGCTGCCAGAATCTTTATCTTCTCTAGAACTATTTTTTTGTAGTGTGTTTGATTGCTCATCACTAAACTTCCCAACACAATCATTGCAAAGAGACAACGAGATGTTGCCTAGCGGACCTACTCACTTCAATTTGGACACATCCCCTACCGGTATCTTTTCCGCAGAAAAAACCAAGAAAGGAGTGAATTGTCAGTAGTCAGGTAAATTTGACATCATAGTTATAGGAGCAAGGGGAGCTGGATCTCCAAAATCTGAATTTTTTGGCACCAAATGGTATACTTCATAGATCTCGCATACCTATTCTTGTAGTAAAATAATGTTTCAATCCTCGATTTGCTTTATCGATGGTACTTTCTTGAGATTTAGATTAGAATTTTATTTTTGAGTTTTAATTATTAATATTTTTTTACTATAATATACGAAAAAATTTATTTCTGGTAGTGGTAGAGGTTGAAATCCAATGTTAACCAGCAGAGTAGTAGAGGTTGAAATCCAATTGGAACTTCCTTCGATAAAGAAGCATTTACAGTTGGGTGTGGTGGAACAGCAGATAGTGGTTTCACGATTATCTTATCTTTGATTGCATTCACATTAGCCACATCGGCTGGTCCTTTTACCAATATCCTGTTGATCGTCCAAGCTAGATTTGTTGGAGACCATATCTGAGTCATTCCATTTGGGACCTGTCCATTCCAGTCAGGACCGGTGATATCAAATACCTGAAGAAGTTTGGAGTGGACACACCCATGACCAGCGGTATAGGCATTACTATCCAGCTAACAATAATTGGCGAAACATACCTACGAACATTAGACACGCGTAGGCTATACCCAATTATCAATGAAAATTGGCAATACGAAAACATGGTGCTCCAACCTTATCTATTTAGTCCTTACAAACCCCGCAAAGAGCCCAAGCCCCAAGCCGCCACTAACAGGAATTCCAAGTTGTGAAATAGACCATGTAAGTCAGTTATGTCAACGTTAGTGGCCCAGTGTTGGATCTGTGTCTTATAATGCGCCAATAAAATGATGGAATACGCAAGAAAAAGAGAGTAGAGATGCCTCAGGGAAGACGCAGATTGCTCTGGCTGCGACGGATCAGCAGCACACACGCCCCCTACCGGTATCTTTTCCGCAGAAAAAACCAAGAAAGGAGTGAAAAAACATGATAGTACCGCAGAAAGATACCCCCTAGGGTGTGTGTGCTGCTATTCCCTTCGTTTTATGAGTGATTCGTAAATAAGTACGCGTACCAACTCAGGTAAGCTTGCAAGTCTTCTCCTTTTCTTTTCTTTTCTTTTCTTTTGAACGGAAGGTTACAAAACGGCCTGCAATCCAGAACCGTTTTGCACAAAAGGCGCATTCAGCCGCGCGGGGTGGAGCTGTCCTTGACTTACCTGCGCATGCAGGGGAACAGAAGAGCAGCTTTCTTTGCTTATAGACGTCTTCTCGGAGGCTAAAGGCCTTAGAGCAGTTCGGGCAGTTCAGATGGGTCATGTGATCGTGCTGGTGGTTTCATGCAGAATGTTCATTGCTGACAGAAAGAGAGTAGTTTCAGGCTCGATGCCGATGTAAGTCCTGTCCTGGGCGAGGGCCGCCTGACCTACGATGCCTCTTCCCATAAACGGATCAACTATCGTGCTGTTGGCAGGTGACAGCCTTCTGATTAGTTCGCATACAAGCTCTTTCTCGTAGGTCCAAGCTTCCTCGTCCCCCCTATGCGGTCGCTCGACTCTACCTGTGGAGCTGTGGGTCGGGTATCCCTCACGCCCTTAACGTATACGCAAAGGGGCCGCCATTCCTCTGAGAATATGCTCTCCGAGCTAGGTGTCTGGTCGAACCCGCCAGGGTCAGAAAGGCTGATTATGTGATAGAACCGAAGCATTGGAGGACGCGCCCAGCATAGCGCCCGAGTAAGGTAGCGCTGCTCAGCATACATGACTAGAAGACCGCCATCCTTGAGCCAGTTTGGGGCAGACTCCATAATTTGCTCGTGGAGGCGGCCACCTTCGTCTTCCCTGATTCTGGGCTCCGGGAAATCGAGCACGAGGACGAGGCTTACCGACTCGTCTGGTATCTCACTTAGGGATATTGTGCGAAAGTCCTTGTTGAACAGCTTCAGGTTGTCATGTCGGGCTGCTGTTGGGTGGCTTCGAGCTTTGTCTTGAGCTTCTCAGACTGCACCTGGGCGTACACTGTCCTGATACCAGGACTACCGCTACCGCTTCCGCCACCGCCTTCCTCGCTCTTGTGTCGTAGACTTTCTATCTGTTCCTCGCTTCCTTCCTTCAGGATAGTTCTCACCCTCTCTATCGTCGCATGTGATACTCCTGCGAACTTGCCTAGCTCTTCGCTGGATTTGCCGAAGAAAGTTCCCTCTCCCTCGTCTTCTATACGATCCGCCTCCGGGGAGGCTAACCGTATTCTACTCCCGTTCTCCTCTGTCGTCTTGCCGTGATGTCTCCTGTTTATGGCCTCAGTCGCGCTGTCGTGGGTGAATAGGGTCGCCTTCTTTCTCTCTTCGGCTATCTTCCTTGCTAGCCTGTCCATCTTCAGCGCTATTTCAGCCCGCTGGAATTCGTCTAGGTGTCTTCGGTGCAGGTTCACGCTTACCACGTATCTCAGCTCTTCGAGTGGCTTGCCGGTGAAGTCTTTGATGTTATAGCTGGCCTTCAGCCCAAGCTCCTTACAGGCCATCAACCTG
>JBAVTY010000097.1:0-30770 GCA_049696495.1 Candidatus Nitrosopolaris sp. | reverse complement strand
TTATTATAGAACAAGACGTTTTAAACTAGACATAACCAAATATTTGTTTAGGAAAGATAGTTAGCGAATTAATGTTATTGAGTATAGTGTAAGGAAAAAGATGTTTGAACGTATTCTTATAGTTAGCGGAAAAAAGATCAATGCTACTACTATCTCAATTCCTTCTAGCCATGTGTCAATGGTATCACACCCAAATGAGATTGCCCAATTGATCTTAAATGCAACAAAAGGAATTAAGTAGTATAAGTGTCATAATGTAGACCGCCATCACTTTCCTTATTTTTTCATCTGTGTGTCAACAAGAGGGTAATGCATATGATGTACTGCGTGGCTTACTCGAAGAACCCGGAGAAAAAGGATGTCTTATAGTAACTTAAATTACTGATGATCCTGCGCCACTGGCAGCAATTGAACATCGTCGGATTGACGATTAAGTTAAGTATCATAATTTAGATCAACCGTTCCCGTCTAGATTCATTAGCCGTTTAGACAATTGCATGTAGATACTTACTTGGAAAGTTAGAGGTCATCAGAGGCTGAAAACAGTCGTATACCAAGCGTTTAATGCGCTTCTAATAAATGTATTCGGTCATCCTTACTTTCATTACCTCTTGACCGAGCTGACTGCCTGAGTCGATGTATCTATTTATATTAGGACCAGAATCACTTACATCTACAGATGAGTTACGGTAGAAATAACAGTTATGGTGGCAGCGGTGATGGAAGGTTTAACAGAGGCTCTCCTACAAAACCAGTCGAAGCAGGTAAGGAATATGAAGTAGATGTTACAGAAATCAGTAGACAAGGAGACGGGATTGCTAGGGTTCAAGGATTTGTTGTATTTGTCAAGAATGCAAAAGTTGGCCAGAAAGTCAAGGTCAGGGTTACTCAAGTAGGAAGTAGATTTGGCATAGCAACAGTTGTTTAATACCTATAGCTGTTGATAACCATGTTTTCGTAGTCCGAAGTACTAAGTATAGGGCTTAGCTCTCGCTTCTACACATCCCTTAAAAAAAACTTTCAAAGACATGCAGAAAATCCATGATTTATTCCGAAAACTTGTGATCGCTGTGTCTACTTGGATTATTCAGCCAGTCAACCCATAGGACTCCACGATGTCTGGTGGGAGCTCAGACAAATCAACATGCAATAAGACAATTATAACGATCTCTCCAGACCACAATGCAACACCCGGAAGTGGCAGCTGTAGCAGTACCCCATCTATGGTGCTAATTTCAATAGAACAACTTATTCAGCCCATATAGTGCCTGCTGGTTTTTTGATTTGATAATGAGAAAATTTTCCTCCCTTCTGTGCTCCATGCCAGTGCCATTTAAAAGGGGGGATGCACACAAAGTCTCCTTCATCTAAATAATGAATTTCGTCGATTTTTATTAGTCCGATGTTATCTCCTGTCTGATTAATACCTGTCTGCAGAGCAACAATTCCTTTCCCTTCTACTGCAATCAGTACTTGTTCAAATTCATGATAATGTAATTTCGTTCTTGCGCCATCTTCAAATATTATTAGGTACACTTCAAAGTCTTTAGTCAATTTTTCGGTAATCATTTTCTTTATCTGGACTTTTCCCTCGAAATATTTTCCCATATCTGAATCCGGTTTGATTTCGCGTATGTTAGTTTTCTGCGTATGTAATTATGAAAAAGTAGAGTTAATAATCCTATCTAACCATGTTGTAACCTAATCATTTATTACATTATGATCAAAACTATGGACTCTATTGTCTCCAATTTAAAATCTTTAGGCCGATCACTACACTAGAAAATCTGCTGCATTTTCTCCAAACCTATCAAATCAATTCGGTTAGTCAATGGACCCTGTAGGACATCTTTCGGATTAAGGCGCTCAACAAGTCGCCTCCCAGTAAGACGAGGTGAACAAGCCAGCAAGCCTCGTCCAATTGGAAGGTATGCCTGTCTCCAACAGGTGGTACAACAATATTATCAAACATGAAATAAAAGAAATGACGAATTATATTAGTCTCTCAAGCGGCGCTCTTATTATAGAGCCGAAAGAGTTAGGTTATATTATATTATTGCTGTAAATGCAGATGATCTATTTATGAATGAATTAGCGATTATGTAATTCAGGATATTTTTAGACGCTTATGTTCTATGTTCTAGGTTTCTTGGATTTCCTGAATATTGCGATAGTGATAGTGGTCGACAATGCTGATATATGATATGGAATCTGTATCTAACTCACCCGTTGTACCGCTGGGATTTGATACTCTTCTTTCAAAACATTCTGATGCGGTATATACATGCGAAGCACCAAACTAAAATTACGAGGAGATGGCAGCCAGTCGGATTCATTACCTTTTCCAGGATTTGGGGTTTGTATAATTATATCAAGTGAACCATCTAAATTAGCCCCGGAGTACTGTCCCCTATTGCATAACGGTTAATTGGATTGTCCACAAAGTAATCCTTTGAATTGTACATACTTATAGACCAGAACTCATCTACCGGTGTCCTTGTCAAAGTGTATGACATACTTACTAACAGTTAGTTGTTCTCCATTACCATCTACGAACACCCTAGTGTAGACGGATTCTTGTGGAATATTGGCTCCGAGCGCAGGAGGTAGTCCGTTCTATAATCACCAATAGCCAAATTAAAAGACCGACCATTAACAACTATGCCTAGAGCTCTTACTTTCTCATCAATCAATTTTTCAGCTTCTTCTTTCCCTTTCTGTGGGGCCTGTTGAATGGCATCTCACCCATTTTTTCCCAATTTCATCGAATATCTTAATGCCTGTAGTAGGTATGTTGACAGGTTGAGGTGACACCGGTACTTCTTTGGGTGCGTTCGATGTTGTACCAGTATAAGAATTGGTCCTACCCTCAAAAAGAGAAAGTGGAGAGAGAACGAATTTGTCTTGTAAGGTTCTGACATCTGGGACATCATGTGGCCCATTTACTAATATGCGTCCTCCTAATGGGACTTGATTAGTAGGGCATTTTATAAGCATCATCTCCTCTTGAGTAGTGCCATTCCAGTTTGGTCCTGTAACCTGATATAGTGAAATCAAGTTTTTCCTAACACGGAAATGCAATTGGCTAATGCAAATCCAATTAATCGATCTTTATCGTTTATACCTAAATCTAACGCATACATATTGATATACAACCACAGTGCATTCACAAATGGTGTGGCGCGTAAGATCGAGGATTACATTCAGAATGAGATCAAAAAGTATGGCACATTATGCTTTCCACTTATAGATTCTGAGAATTTCACAGGTGCAGCTTCAGTTGCAAAAAAGGTTGAAGGAATGGGAGCTTCAGCTGTTTTAGTAGGTGGATCTTCTGCAATTGATCAACTTGAACTGACGGAAATGGTTTCGAGTATCAAACTACAAATTAAAATACCTGTGATATTGTTTCCTGGCAATGTTACCGGAGTATCGCCCAGAGCTGATGCAATTCTATTTAGCACTTTACTTAACTCAGAAGATCCGTATTTCATTACAGAAGCGCAGGCGTTGGGAGCCCTTTCCGTAAAAAAATATAAGATCGAACCGTTGCCAACCGGTTATCTTATTATCGGGGAGGGTACTACTGCTTGGTTCATAGGGCGGGCACGCGGAATTCCTTTCAACAAATATAGAATTGCTGTCATGTATTCACTGGCAGCTCAGTATTTAGGTATGAGATTTTTATACCTCGAAGCTGGTTCGGGCGCTACGCAAAGCATCTCGCCCCAAATGGTATCTGCAGTAAGGAAACACTACGAAGGAATACTTATAGTTGGAGGTGGAATTCGTGCTCCTGAAACAGCAAAGGAAATAGCTAAAGCTGGTGCAGATATTATTGTAATCAGTACTATGATTGAACAAGATGGAAGCTGGGAAGATAAACTCTCTACAATTATCAAGCAGATAAGAAGATGACAACGAAACATCATATGACAATCATCGATGATGCGGAGCTCCGTCTAAAAGACGTACAGATGCCAGCTTATTATTTGAATTACCAACATAATATTTTGAAAAATGTACAAAAGAGTTTTGAACTTGCTGCGAAGGCGCGCAAACTGGGATTAGATGTTTCAGACGGAGTAGAGCCAAAAATTGCCTACGATCTAGCTGATAGAGTTGCAAAAATGCATAATATCGATATTGCAGATCGATTGCGTGTTTTGCTTTCATGGTCAACCAAAGAGAAAGCAGCATTTACAATTGCTGAAGAAATAGCTTTGGCAGAATATGGCAATGGTGACTTACGTACGCGACTGGACAATGCGGTGCGTGTTAGTCTAGCTATAGTTACCGAAGGTATGACAATTGCTCCTTTACAAGGAATTGCGGATGTGCAAATAAAGAATAACACAGACGGTAGCCAATACCTCTCCATATCGTTTGCAGGTCCTATAAGGTCCGCAGGAGGAACTGAGGCCGCATTTACAATGCTAATAGCAGATCACGTAAGAAAAATTACTGGTTTAGAAAAATATGTGGCAAATTCATACGATGACGAGACAGGAAGATTTATCGAAGAACTCAGAATTTATGAGCGTGAAGTTGGAAATTTCCAGTTTAAGGTCTTAGACGAAGATGTAGTTAAATGCATAACCAGCTTACCGGTGGAGCTCGATGGGATAGATACTGATCCGGTAGAGGTTTCGGGTCATAGGGGTATGAGGAGAATTCAAACCGACAGGGTACGAGGCGGTGCGTTGAGGGTAATGAATGATGGTCTGATCGGTCGCAGCAGAAAGTTACTCAAAATTGTTGAAACACTAAACCTGAACGGTTGGAATTGGCTAAAGAAACTGCAAGGAGCTATCCAAACAGGCAATGATGATGCCGTTAATCATAGAATGTCTGAAGTAATAACCGGTAGGCCAGTGCTTTCAATGAGTAAGAAAATCGGAGGCTTCCGGTTAAGGTACGGTCGATGTTATAATACTGGTTTGGCAACTATCGGAATTCACCCCGTTGTGCCTATATTATTAAATTATGCCATTGTTGTAGGTACACAAATCAAAATAGATGTACCTGGAAAGGCATCCAGTATAGCACTAGTAGATACCATCGAGCCCCCAATTGTTAGACTTGATAATGGCGATGTCATACAGGTATCAACAGTGGAACAGGCTGCAAAGATCCGACCAAACGTTGAGAGAATACTCTACATGGGCGATATTCTAATAAGTTATGGTGATTTTCTTGAAAATAATGCTCAGCTGCTCCCCGCTAGTTACGTGGAAGAAATTTGGTCATTACAGTTACATGCAAAATTGCTGACATTGCAAACCTCTACCTCATTCCCAACTGGAGAAAAAATAAGCGATAGACTAATCCAATTATCAAAAGAACCTTTCTCAGCTCCACCCACTGTTGAAGAGGCATTTGATATCAGTAGAAGGTTTAACATTCCACTTCATCCAAAATATCTGTTCTACTGGGATTGTGTCAGCATAGATGAGGTTTTGTTACTGAGAGAAAAATATTATCAGTATCAAAAGAATGCTAGACTAACTCAGAACAATATTTCCTACTCGTCTCTTTTACAAATTCCCAATGACGATCCAAAGTTAAAAGATGTCTTGGAAAAACTTGGTATAATCCATTCAGTAAAAAATGAGGGTAAAATTATTGAAATCGATAATCTAGATCATTTGTATTCGCTAACCAAGTTATTGACTCCTAGTTCGACTGTGATAAACACAGCGTCTTCATCGCATACATCGCCGGTTGGCGATGATGTTGATTGCTTTCTTGAAGCTAAGAATACATTAGAATTTATTTCAAAGACATCCGGAATTGAAATCAGAGCAAAATTTGCTTCATCAATCGCAGTCAGAGTAGGACGCCCAGAAAAGGCTGCTGAACGTAAAATGAAACCTCCAGTTCACGTATTGTTTCCTATTGGTATCAAAGGAGGCACAACACGCGATATCTTAAAAGCAGCAAAGGATGAATCTTTTTATGCTGAAATTGCAAACAGATTTTGTAATAATTGCAAACTGCCTTCAGTTGGAACACACTGTCGAAACTGTTATGCTCTTACTCCCATATGCAATCTATGCGTAGTTTGCAGGGAGGAAATTACGGATGGCGTTAATAACAACCGGTGCCATAGATGCGGTAAGGACGGCAAGACTTACTCTCCTGTCAACTTCTCACTAAAAACAGCTGTTGAAGAGGCGCAAAGAAAACTTGGTATTATAGCAAGTGAACCATTCAAGGGTGTTAAAGCTCTCATGAGTAAGCACAAAGCTGCTGAGCTATTAGAGAAAGGAATACTGAGACAAAAATTTGGTCTTTATAGTTTCAAGGACGGAACTGTTAGGTTTGATGCTACCAACGAGCCTCTGACTCACTTTAAACTTAACTGGAATACAAGTAGTATACAAAAATTAAAGGAATTGGGCTATAAAAGAGATTATCGTGGTAGAGAACTAGTGTCGACTGATCAATTGGTCGAACTACTTATGCAAGACATAGTACTACCTTTGGATTGCGCTAAACATCTGCTCAATGTAGCCAACTTTATTGATGAAGAACTTGTAAAATTATATGGACTTGAGCCCTTCTATAACTCGTCCTCTGTAGAAGACCTGATCGGGCACTTGATAGTTGGATTGGCCCCACATACATCTGTTGGCATTATAGGAAGAATTATAGGTTTTACCAATTCCCAGGTCTGTTTGGCCCATCCTGTATGGCACTCTGCAAAACGCAGGGATTGTGACGGTGATGCAGACTCTGTAATGTTATTAGGTGATGCGTTCCTAAACTTTTCATATGATTTTTTGCCGGATAAAATTGGTGGACTTATGGATGCCCCATTACTGATTCAGCCTATTGTGTTACCAAATGAGGTACAAAGACAAGCTCATAATATCGATGTTACTTCAGTTTATCCGCTTGAATTTTACGATGCAACTTTAAAACAAGCCAAGGCTGGAGACTTTGTTAACAAGATAGAAATTATTAAGAACAGGGTGGGTAGTGAAGACCAATTTTTTGGCTATGGATTTACACATTCAACAGGTCTGCTAACGACCAACATTCAACGCAGTGCATATTCTAGGCTTAATACCATGGATGAGAAATTGAAAATGCAGATCGCTACTGCAAAACTAATCAATGCTGTCGATCCTGATGAGGTAGTATCAATGGTGCTGACGACACACATTTTGCCAGACATTATGGGCAACATGCGATCCTACTCATCGCAGTCCTTTCGGTGTAGTAACTGTGGAGAAAAATATCGCAGAATGCCACTTATGGGCAAGTGTATGGAATGTGAACATGAACTTTTGCAAACAGTCACTAGAGGTTCGGTTGAAAAATATGCCAATATCGCAATCAATATGTGTACTCAGTTCAAAGTTAATGAATACTTACGTGGCAGGGTTGAATCTCTAATGACGGAATTAAAACTGATCTTTAGAGAACGAAAGAAAGAACAGTTTACTCTGACTGAATTTATGGATTAACTGCGATTCCAGAGAATTTTTTAAATGGAATAGGCACTTTATCAATCCTTATTTGAGTGAGAATAGTGATCTTAAATCTAATCCACTGAAACATTTTGTTCATGGTGAGTTCTGAGACACTTTGATATAGCATTATGAGGAAAGAACAGTAAATTTAGATAATTGTTGCATACAAATAGACTACTGAGGAAATGAATGCAAACAAGCGGTACCATAGCGATAGTTTTACATGATTTACATCAATGATCTGAAAGGTCCTTCTGAGATAACCTGGCTCAGCACCAAGTTATCTAGTTCAAGTTGCTTAATTAAAAAACTGAATTCAGTATTGCAATAATGAATCTTATAGGATATACTTATATTCGCTTTTTCCAGATTTCTGTTTGTAGAGATTTACCTATTGTGGAGCAAATAGAGCAATGTCTTTAATTGCCAAATGGATAAGAAGAATAGAGGAAGTTGAAGATATTTTCCAGACCAAATAAGAACAAAAAAATCAGGTAAAAACGTTGTTTATTGAACGCATATTTTGAAGTTCAGACAGGTATTACAATCCAAAAAAATTAGTTGAAAAGTACATCAATACATAGGTATTAACTACGTGTTATCGCTAGGCATTGAAAATGCGAATATGTGTCTAGGATTATGGACATTAATTTTTGTTATTACAAATAGTAATTTAGTTGGGGCAATGTTTTTAAGTTATATGCTTAACAAAATAACAAAAAGAAATTGGTGGAAAATTTACAGATTCAACTGGTGGAAAATCTCAATCTAACGGCACCAGCGTTAAACCACTTTGCAAAACCAAATGACATCAGCAAATTAGTTGCACAGTACGGCACCCCTCTTTACTTAACTGACGAAGATACACTGCACGCAAAAGTCAAGGAATTACATACAGCATATGCGAAGTTCGTCGGCCCTTTGAAGATCGCCTACTCTATTAAAGCTAACTTTAACCCAGCAATCTTACGTGCATTCATAACTGATGGCATAACATTCGATTTGACATCGATTGGCGAACTGCATTTTATAAAACAATGCAAAGCAGTTCCCGAAAACATCATTTATACAAGCGTTACAGAGGAATTCGAAGAATATCTTGAAGTGTTACAAAGTGGTGTAAGGAAAGTTGTTGTGAGTTCCTTTAACGGGATGACGAATCTGGCAAAAGCTGCTAGCAGAGTAGGTGTCAAATTACCAACTATAATCCGAGTGAATCCGGAAGTAGGAGTTAAAGCTGGAGTTCGTGCTTCATACAGAAA
This sequence comes from Candidatus Nitrosopolaris sp., assembly GCA_049696495.1. Classification (GTDB taxonomy): domain Archaea; phylum Thermoproteota; class Nitrososphaeria; order Nitrososphaerales; family Nitrososphaeraceae; genus Nitrosopolaris. Next base: position 22,027 of record JBAVTY010000097.1, on the reverse strand, counting down.
CGGTAAATTTGGAGTTCCATTCAATGGTGGAACTATCGATAACGCAACCAAGATGGTTAAACACCTAATGGATAATGATTTACTTAGATTTGAGGGATTCCACTTTCATCTAGGATCTCAAATTAAAGACTTCTCATGTTTTATACATGCGCTTGACAAGATGGATACATTTATGACAAAAATGAAGAAGGAGTATCCAAACTTCCAAGTCAATACATTTGATATTGGTGGTGGGACTCCAGTTTTCTATGATGAGCCAGTACCAAGTCCCGCACAAATGGCTGAAAACCTTGTCTCCAGACTCAACCAACTAGTGAACAGTCATGGAGTATTTCAATTGTTGATCGAAAGCGGGAGATTTCTTGTAGCTGAATCATCGATCTTGGTTTCTAAGATAGTAAATACGAAGGAATATAATGAACACAAAATTGTGATAGTAGATTCAGGTTATCATTTATTGTTAGATGCTGCTCTTTTAAAACAAGGATATCCACAAGAAATAGTTTCAATACCTAAACACAAAGTGAAGACAGCAAGTCTAATACCCACAAAGAATATCCATTTGGCTGGCAGGCTATGTGATACGTATGACATTTTTCCCTTGTCAAAATCATCAAGCCTGAATGAGGCAGATGTTGGAAGGTATATTTCATTCCATAATGTAGGAGCGTACTCGCTCGTATTCAATATGCCATTTCACTGTCAAATAAAACCACCTGTCATCATGAAGACTGCCAAGGGAGAATTTAAGCTAGTTAGAAAAGGAAGATCATACGAACAACTCTTTACAGAAGAAGGGGGAGATATAACCTAACAGCGCTTTTTTTCTTTCCGAACGGAGATTATATACATATATATATTTCACTTTAAGAGATCGGTTGGCGATATTGTCATCCTCTCCATCCCCGTTTACCAGAAAGGGCTATGACAATAGTAACAAGAAAATCAGGGCGCATATTTACATACTTGGCAAAGTGCAGGGCGTGTATTTTCGACAAAACACTCGAATCGTAGCGAATAGACATGGTGTAACAGGTTGGGTATGTAATCTAAAAGATGGACGAGTGGAGGTGCTTTTAGAGGGCGATGAGGCAGATGTCGGACAGGTGATTGAGTGGTGTCATGCAGGTCCACCAAAGGCCACAGTTACCGATGTTCAGATAAAGTACGAACAGTATACTGGAGAATTTGAGGAATTCAGGGTCAATTATTGAGTTGGATCCGCATTAATCAGACAGACTGGAGTATCTTGTGCTTGAAATGCATCAGACGCCTATTCCAAGTCCTCACCAAAATCGAGTATATAATTGCAACATATAGCGTTCGCTTTTTAACGTTCATCTTCAAACCATACCTGCGCCTCATCGCTAAGGTTCGCACGATCACGCGTTCTAAGACAATCTATACAAAGAAACATTGGAGAATCAATATATGGTCTCACATCAGCTATACTGAAAAAACCGACAGCCTTCTGACAACAGTCACATCTTAAGATGCTATCATAATCTTTAAAATCATAACCTTTAAAATCGGTATTTTCAATGTTAACTTGATCACTAGTTTTTGGTTTTGGTTCAAGTGTTGCAGATTTAGGATTAAATGCAAAATCATCAAAACTACCACTTGCAGTATTATTTTGTTGATCTATATTGTTTTTATTGTTATTTGTCATTCTGCTTCATTTTTAATTGGTTGTTGTCTAGTATCTGATTATTTATCTTTTCCATGTCTGTATTAGGTCTAACATCATTTGTGCTGATCATTGTCTATCATGTAGATCTATATCTTGAAATTAAAATCTTCTATTTTCTTTATAGGATTTGGTATTACTAATGTAGGTGTAATGTTACGTTCTAGCAATTAGGGTAATTCTCGCTAGCTTGATGGACCTTTCCAATCTAAGTTACCTGTATATTTTTTGCTGATATTGTTTGTACATTTGGAGTAAATTATATGAGAAAACCAACCAACAATAAAATAGAATATAGGATAAATATACTGTACTTTAGTCTACCTAAAAAATTCCCCTATAGGAGTAAACTATCGAGGAATTTTACAACAGAACCTAACAAATCTTCGCAATGTGATGAGCTAGACTTAGCAAGTTGCATTTCATCGTAATCTTATTCTGTAATTAATGGAAGGTAATCTCAAGATGCATCTTGGAATCAATTGTTTTATGTGCTGTCATCATTGTAATGCCAAATTAGGATATGTCTTTAAGAACAGCTAGTTAATGGTAAGTGAAGTGTCCGAATTTATGTCGTTATTATTTATCACATTACCGAGATTTCGAAATACTTATAGCTTGGAATAAAGCCATATTCTAATTCTGTGAATCATTTTATAAGAAGACAAGTATCATGCTCAATACTTCTCATGCATTCTTATATTTTCTCCAAAACTATTTGTTGCCATTGCATTAAGAAACACTGGGCAGTATCTACTAATCTCAGTACCAGTAAGACCAGAAGAATACTAGTAGAATTCATAATGTCTATAAAACCCAATGAAGTAGTTGAATCTCTGTCATGAGAAAGAGATCTCCTCATTTGACGGATTTAATGGATTCATATTGAAGACAGAAGAAATATCTTCTACAGCGAATTTTTAGGAAGTATTAACGGATGATACGGAGGAAAGATAACAAATAGTAGTGATTTGAGCAAGTTGATGAGAGAGCTATAATTATTCCAATATATAATCAATACTTGGGGAAATATGAGATATATATTGCAGCTGGATTATAAGATGTCAAAGGATATGGCTCAAAGCGAACCGAAAAATAGAGTGAATGTCATAACAGTTTTTTTAGAACATGACGAAAAAATCCTAATCCTCAAACGCAGCCAGAAGGTAAAAACTATGAAGACAAAATGGGCTGGCATAAGTGGATATATGGAGCATGAGGAACCGCTAATACGAGCTCTAAAGGAAATTGAAGAAGAAACTGGATTGAACAACAAAAATGTCACGCTTATTGGCATCGGGGAACCTTTAGAAGCAATTCAATCTAATGATCCAGAGATAACATGGATTGTTCATCCATATCTTTTCAGTTCAAATACGGATCAAATCAGAATTGATTGGGAACACGACGAATACAGATGGATAAATCCCAAAGAAATAAAAAATTATGAAACCGTACCGAGATTAGGAGATGCACTCGATAGGGTAACGCTAGCTTAATGTACAACCTCTTCTTAGCACCTCCACCGACTCGTAATGACACATTGTATCAATTTAATCAATATTCCGATAACAAGTTCGAGTAGTCAAAAGATAAGAGATGGGTTAAGATTTTTGTGCGATGATTATTGAAGAAGGACATATGAAATGAATCGCTATTCCTACGTAATCACTGTTTACTCCCAATATATCATTTTCCAGTTGTCCAATGAATAGCTAACGGATTTTGTACGTACTAAGTATATCTCAATACCATAACAATAAGTATTTTTTATTGTCAAACCTACCCGTTGAACATTTCTTGTATCATGTAACGATGCATTGTCATATGGTAAATGAGCTACATCTCCAATTTCATATTTTTTATAGTTCAGATTTCTCTAGAAATAAATTGACTTGCTCTATCATTGCCGGTGTAATGCCTATTCCCATAGTACTTCCAGTAGTTACTACAACGTTAGTTTTGGTTACCTCACATAATGTATTTCGTAAGAGAGTACCTGAGTTTTAGCGTTTATATTTTCAGGATTATTACCTGATATGGATTTGTTAGTTACGCCCAAGCTGTTTCTTATATATTGTTTAAATGGTCTTGCAGGACTGATCTTTAATGAATCACCTGGATTAATCATAACGATACATGGTACATATCTTGAGGACTCCCTTGAGGTGAGGAATGCTTATTTTTAGTTACATGGCGCTCGTTTTATACAAGACAGGCATTGTCAAAATCTATAAGCGAATATACTATCTGACTGTTTGCGTTTTCCTGATTAAACCGTGTCTATCTACTTTTACAATATGATTCATTGGCTATGATAATATCAAGCTGTAAGAAAGTAGTTATTCTTATGACACATGGTTATGGTTGTTCTTCCTCCAAGTGCATAAACGTAAAGTCGGGACAATCACAAGTCCAACCCTCGGAATATGTCCTGATGACGCTATACCAAATGTCAGGAGATGTTTGAGACCTGACCTTGTAGGTCAGCTTATTCAATCGTTGGATAGTAACATCCAGGTTGTTCCTTCTGCCTATAGTGTTTGCAATGGCCAAGCCTCGCATTTCACGTGTAGTCTGACCTGCATTAGACATCTATTACCGCCTATATCCCTACATATATTGCTGGCAATAGGTTTATAAAGATTGCTATGGTAGTCTATTACAGTATATAGCATGGTGGCAATGAGGAAGGTTACGTTAGCAATGACGGAGGACATGTACAACGATTTAGAAAAAGAAAAAAAGAAAAAACGATTGTCTAGTGTAGCTGAGACAGCACGTGTTGTAATTGGTGAATATCTTTCTCGTCATGAAAGTTGATATTATGACAAGTCTCTTCTTAATTTATCCAATTTCGGAATAATTGATTGCAAATCTGTACAGATGTTATCGCCTTCTGAAACCAATTTGTTTATTCTTGCTGGTTCAGTCTGTTCTATTTCTCTTAGAGGTAAGGAAAAAATTTGTTCTGCATTCCACCCTAGTTCTGACATTCTGTCAGCGATATTTACAATTGAAGTAAGCATGTCTTCTAAGCCAACGATTTCGATTAGGTTCTGTTGCAAATGCGGGAGTTGAGAGAAGCTGTTGAATGAAGGGTGCTTTTGTTGTGATTCGGGAGCCAATGTAGAAATATCGTTTATGTCATCATTGCCGTCAACCAATGAGACATTTGACGAAGGACGAGCTACTAGCGCTACTTCTTTCTGTGGTAGCTGTTCTTATCATTATCTCTGGCATTTTCGGGGGATGGTGGGCTCTTTCTAGCGTGCTAAATTATGTTCCAGAAGTCATAATGCTTTCGCTTATACCTCTCTTGCTGTGGGGATTCAGAAAACGAATCGGTCGAGCCTTGCAAACCGAATCCACCACACCTGCCTCGTCTACTGATACCATTATTACAGGTATAAAGATAGACACGGGCATTTCAGAAAATGACAAACCTATTCAAGAACAAGAGCAAGCCGTCGACAACGGTATAAATCATTACAAATCACGCTCGGAATTACCGCCATTTAAGGAGATGCTAGCAAAAGCCAGTGTTACCGTGGACATGTCTGGTCTTTAGATTTCAAAATAGTACTCCTTCAATATATGTCGAATATTAGGGATCTTCTCTACGGGGATATCCGTGTGACATTTCTGCTACTCGATCCAAATTCTGAACAAGTGGATATTCAGTCTAAGATTTATCATGCGGTTCAAGACTTGAAGGAATCAATAAAGAAGTCTATCAAATTGTTATGCGACGAAAAGACAAGATTGCCACCAAACAAAAGAGGCAATTTAATCATAAGACTATACGACCATGAGCCAAAGCATGGTTTGATAATTACTGACGAAGGCCACGAAAATGCTTGGATAAAAGTAGAAGCAAGGCCACTAGGAAGTGATTCTAATTCCAGGCCTAGTGATGCATGGTATAAGAGGTATGATCCAAGTCGATATAGTCAATATATGCACGAATATGATACCCTCTTTCATAACTCCAAAGATTATCGTTGTCCTACTTCCTAAAATAATCACTTAGTATGGCGCGTGCTGCTTCAGGAACCGTTTCGAGCCGTCGCAATTTCCGTTCTTTCTCTACTGCTTCATACAGTTCTTCTGAAACAGAAACTAAAATCCTTTTCATAGCCATTGATTACTATTGATATCAATAATAACATTTATTAGTGTTGCGTGTGTTACTATTGATATCAATGGTAACAGTACTGACAACACGGGAGATGCGAGGAATGGCGATAGCAAACACGATTGGTAGACGTAATAACCCGGACGTAAGCATTCAGAGGCTCAACAAGCTTACATACAGAGTCAAATCACAATCAAACCATGAGAAATGGTATACTGTTATCAACACCTACAAGGAGGGTTGGACATGCGATTGTCATGATTTTATCTTTAGACATCTAGAATGTAAGCACATTCATGCAGTAAAATTCAGCAAACTACTTCGAAAGAAAATCTACTTTGATACTTTTGCAAACATTCCAGCTATAGAAAGCAGAGTCGGTGAAATCATATGCCAAAAATGCGGTAGCATCAATTACAAGAAGTTTGGAATACGACATAACAAGGATAGCGGCGATGTTCAGAGATACCTCTGCAAAGACTGCCGTTACCGATTCATTGTTAATCCAGCCTTTGAAAATTGCAAGGCTTCGGCCAAAATTATAACAGCAGCTATCGATCTTTATTTCAAAGGAGTTTCGTTAAGAAAAGCAGCCGACCATTTAAAGCACCTCTATAATTTCGAAGTAGATTATTCTAGTATTTGCAGATGGATAAGAAAATTTGTTGACTTGGTACAGCCGTACGTTGATGGTCTTGTTCCCAAAACGGGCGGCGTTTACCACGTTGACGAAATGTTACTACATGTTCGCAAGGAAAATAACGAGCAGACGATGAACCATTCAGAGGAGAATCATACTCACAAGTTTTTTGACAACCATTATTCATGGCTCTGGAATTTAATGGATTCCACGACGCGTTTTTGGATATGTTCGCGTTTGAGCCAAAGGCGGGATACACAAGCAGGAGTAGCATTGCTTGAGGAGATGAAACAAAGAGCACCGTTGCCAAAAGCATTTGTCCACGACGGCTTGCGAGTGTATGACGAAGCATACCAAAAAGAATTGTTTACATTAAAGACGCCAAGAATCCAAAACGTTAGAAGTATCAGCATTGGTCATGAAGGCTTGAATTCCAAAGTGGAACGGCTCAACGGAACAATGCGTGATAGAGAAACCGTTATGCGCGGTTTAGACAATGCGGGTGCAGCACAGGAATTGTTAGACGCGATGAGGATTCATTATAATTTCATACGACCACATCAAGCGCTTGGAGGGCAGACACCGGCTGAAGTGGCTGGTATCAATTTAGGTTTACGCGAAAACAGAGTAGAGGATTTGATGCGGCAACGAAAAAGAAACCCGAAATGTTCGTTACCGCATTAGGAATTCGTACAAACAAAATTGAAATAATTCGAGACGATGGCAGCGTAAAAATCAAGCCTAGACAGTGGCTTGATAAGAAGACGTGGCGCGAAATTAATGATATTCTAAGGGTTCAGTATTTCAAATGGTTTGGTGATGGAAAGGATAGTTGTTGGGTTAGAAATGCTGTGCATAAAGATGCTCAAGCTTCTTCTCGGAATTAGTCTTAAAGTCTTGCAGCTCTTGTTGGTTAGGCGAACAATCTGATTTTGGCTCTCCGTTATTATATTTGCTACAGTATCCCAGATTATCAGGAATATAGATGATTTGAGGAAAGGGATATGTGGGATCCAATCCTACATTTTTATCAAGTTGATAGACCTTGCCTTCTACAAACCGTATTATAAAATCAGCCAATTCTGCAAATTTTTCCATCTTCATTTCGCTTTCATAGTAACGCATCAAGTGATATGACGCATAGGGCTCTCCTGTTCCTAGCGCTTTATATTCTCGAACTGGTATGAATCCACCGTCCTGATAGAATAAAATCATTTTTGATTTCTTATCAGAATAATGGATTCCAGATATCCCTGCTAAAATACTAAAGTTATACAAACCATGTTTGCGCAAATCACGCTGAAGAATATTAATCTCCCATATCAAATCATCAAATCTGACACCTAAATCCACAATAGGTATATTCTTCTCTAGACTTTCTTTCACTTGGCTGATTATTTTTGTAGTCAGAAAGCTTCTTAGTCTATTGGTGAACGCCTCAAATGTTGCCCTGTCTCCAGAGAATGCTGTCAGTAAGCCAGGAATCTCCCCCGTGATTTTATTGCCATAATCAATCTTCGCTTCTTCAGAAGTAAATTTCCTGTCTGCTACGAGAACCACGCCGTCGATACATCTTGCACCAAGAATTAGCGTCATTGGCCTCTGTCTTCTCTCCGCCGTGTATTTATCACTGTGAAATTCTCGCAAGCTATCACATCATGGGATTACACGTAGCTTTAAGTTAATGGCACCCGACACGCAACAGAAAAATCTTCTATAATAAAGCACGCAAACATTTAAGCCGCTCTATGACGTTATCCCCCCAGGATGGGGGATTCTACTCGTGTTGCCGAGATAGAAATTTTCCAACTATCCCAGCCAGTATGTAGAGAACACCCTTGAGGATGTATCCTTCGTATGTAGTTGGCTGGATTTCCTTATTTTGTGACATCAACTATCTAATAATGTTCTAGTATTATTTAAATTCTGCGAGCATAGCTACGAGCTACAAAGAGCTATTAACGAGAACCGCTCATTATTAACTACGTTGATAATAAATAACGAGCAATTGCGCCTAATACCGCCGAAATTGCTATTTCCTCATCGTATTCAAATGATGCAACTGCTTAGTTCAAAAGAGTCTGTTAAATTTAAACAAATACGAGAAGCCACTGTCCTTTCCAATGGTAATTTATGGAGTCATATGCGCGCCTTAGAGGCTGATAGTCTTATGGCTATAAATAAAGAATTGAATGGTAGAAAAGTGACTACTACTTACACCATTACGGAAAAAGGCAGACAACAATTCCAAGATTTCAGGAAAACAATGACGCAACTCTTGGCGTAGCACCCCAGACACAACAAAAGCACCCTTAATGCAACACAGCTTGAGAACACCCTACTTCGCAACAGAACCCTCGATTAAGAAACATTAATAAGTCACTAGCGATATTACTAGTGATATGCTAACTGATTGGTTTTCCAGGGTGGGAAGCGTGATTCCAAGAGGGTTCTCGAGACATTACGTGCTTGGCCTGTTAAAAGAACAGCAGCTAACAGGCAAAGAAATTATCGATAAGGCCATACTTCAGAGCGAAGGAAAATGGAAGCCATCACCTGGATTAATTTACCCTATGTTAGGTCGGCTACTCGAAGAGGGTCTTATAGCTGAGACAGAGAACGGCAGGTACAAAATTACCGCCAAAGGGCTCGAAATGGCCTCTGATATAGATTCAGTGCGTAACATTTTACAGAAACAACTCGATGTAATGCTCAGAGTAGGGAGCGTCGGTAAGTTTATGGCACTAGATATGATCGACAGAGTATCTACGATAGGATCAACAATAAGCTCGAATCTTGACAAAATGACAGAACAGGAGCGAGAAAAGTATAAACAATTCTTATTGACGGAATTAAATAAAATCGACGAACAAGCTGAACATAGAGAGAAAGTAGCTGTTGAATAATAATAAATTTTACAAGTAATACCAGTATCATACAATGTAAATGCAAGTGAATAGATCAAATACCTTTTATTAATAAAGACAAGCATTCGGCTTGTACGCCATTTTATATTTTTGAACTTGGATTACCATTATTAACTAGATTGTTGCAATAAAGAGTTGGTGACGAAATGCGAATAGACCATATAGCGATAGCTGTTAACAATTTAGATGAGGCTGTAGCAAACTACCAAAGGGTTCTGAAAGTAGACCATCTAGAAGTAGAAATGGTCCATAACGAGAAAGTAAGAGTTGCAATGCTTGAATTAGGAGACACTAGGATGGAGCTGATGGAACCAACAGCAGAGGATAGCCCAATTAAGAAATTTCTAGTCGACCGTGGTGAGGGAATACATCATATCGCCATAACTGCGGATGATATCGAGAAGGACCTTTCTAGGGCCACCGCAAATGGTATGAAGATCCTTGGGGGACTGAGGGTTGGATCCTACGGGAGGAGAATTACTTTTATTCATCCCAAATCTATAAATGGTGTCCTGATGGAATTTTGTGAAGCTCCAGCTAGTCCCAGAGAGTAATGAAGTTGCAATTTGGATCTGTCAAAATACACACATGGCATCGATTAAGAAAATTTGTCGATCTAACGACAAGTGATAAGATCTAGGCACAAGATCCATTGACTTGAACCCCGCATCTCCTTCGTTTGGACTAATCTAATCATAAGGCATTTTTTTCTTTCTCAGATAATTTCTCATTCGAGAGAAATCGAATTCGGGTGACACCATCGACTTGTTCGATAATTCTGGCCACAGAGTCTGGAATTAATTTTTTCCAGGAATGGGATTTTAACATAAGTTTACGAATATTTGTCCCATTGTATTCTCTCCTCTTACTAAACTTAGGTTTCAAAACTTTAGTGTCACCCGAAACCAAACTTATAACGAACTCATTACCGGAATACAGAATATCGAAATGCGGCACCATGGATTTTAGATGGCAAAACCACCTGGCATTATTTTCATCGTTTACCACAGGTACAATGTAGCATTTCTTCAAATCTATCTCTGATTCTACCAAAGCGGCATGTATCATCATTATTCGCTCTCCTGCAGTAAACGGATCAGTATACGTATAGTTGAATTGTGCGCTTCCGATAGCAAGAATTACCTCTTCACAATCTTGAAAGACCTGCCTAACGAGTAAAAGGTGTCCTTTGTGAAATGGTTGAAATCGTCCTACCAATAATCCACGCTTTAAATTATCAACCATTGTGCATTCCAAGACCCTTTTTTTGTTGTCCTATAACCTGGCGTTCGATCTTGGTGAAAATGGGTTCAACCTTCCCAAGCAAATGTCCGGCAGGAATTCTCATCTGGGAGATAGATGACCAGGATTGTTGGTGTATGCTGTCGGTCATCCCCAGCTGGCACCATATCTTCTCACAAGAAAATGGAATAAATGGCTCTAACATGATCGCTATCGACCTTACAGCATTCACTGCAATAAACAATGTTGTGTTAGCGGTTTGTCTACGAGCCCAGGGTTGTTTTATCTGAAAGTACTGATTAAAATGAGTAGTAAATCTTAGGATTCTTTTCAATGATTTATCGATTTCAAGTTGCGACAACAAGCAACCTACCTCTCTTGCTATTCCTCCAATCTGCGACAGGCTAAGGTTATCATCCGAGTCATATTCTGCAGGGTCAGGGACCTTTCCTGAGAATGTTTTCTGAGTGAAAGACAGCGCCCGGTTTATAAAGTTCCCAATATTTGCAATTAGTTCATTGTTAATCTTCTCAGAAAATACGTCCCAATCAAAATTAATGTCTGTCTGGGAGTAAGGCGTGATGGATGAAAGGTAAAATCGCAAATAATCAGGAACAAAAGTAGTGGTAAAATCCCTAAGGCCGATATACCTGTTTCGGCTTTTGGAGATCTTTTTATTATGAAGCAGAAGATGGCCCCTGGTCGGTATATAATCCGGCAATTTGTACTCTGCGTCTAAACCCATACGCATTGCAGGAAGTAGAAGGTAATGATGGTACACAATGTCCTTGCCAATAAAATGATATATTTCAGAGCTATTCCAGAATGCTTTACCATCCATCCCAGACTGCTGAAGATAGGAAGTTAGTGTGGAGATATAGCAGAGATGATTATCGAACCAACCATAGAAGACTTTTCCCTTGGCCTCTGGCAACGGTACAGGTATGCCCCAAGTTAAATCTCGGGTTATGTCCCAGTCTCGTAGCCCTTCGTTTATCCAGTTAATGACATAATTCTTGACATCCGATTGGAGATTATTATTGGCATTTAACCAAGTCTCAAGTCTGTTCGAGAAACTAGAGAGTTTAAAGAAATAGTGCTTGCTTTCTTTCTTGATTGGTTTGTTTCCACATATTCCACATCTAGGATCAAGAATCTCATCAGGGACACGCCCACATCTTTCGCAAAGATCAGAATACTGATCTTCGGCTCCACAATACGGACATTTTCCTATTACGTATCTATCGGGCAAAAATTTGTTGTCGAATTGACAATAAAACTGTATCACATTTCGATCATATATATGACCGTTTTTGAAAAGCCTCTTGAAAACATATTGTACAAACTGCCAATTTTCTTTTGAACTGGTCTTGTAGAAAGCGTCAAAAGAAATTCCCAAAGTCCTGAAATCTTCATAATCTCGCTTATTCCAAAAAGCGACATAATCGCTAGGAGTCTTGTTTTCCCTTTCTGCGTTAATTAGCACAGGAGTTCCAAAATCATCAGATGCGCTAATATGATAAATTTTCCTTCCATTTAGCCGTGAATACCGTGTAAATATATCTGCTGGTAGGTAAGTAGAAGCAACATGACCTAGATGAATTTCACCATTTGCGTACGGTAGAGCGCTTGTAACTACAGCACTACCGATCTCTTCCTCGACACCTGGCACAGAAAAATTTCTCGGTTTGTATCAGATTTTAAGCTATCCCCAACGTCGCGCCAATGGCTGGATGGTTGTTAGAACAATCAACAATAGATCGGCATCAATTGCCATCAATCTTCAAATTTTCTGCTTCGATAGCATAATGAGCTACCTTTAAGTCGATCTTATGTGGAACATTGTATACTTTGTTTTCCAACGAATGATAATTCTTTGATAGAAATAATATGGATAATAATTGGTTGGCAAATGATAAGGCCATCACCTCAGGAGGATGGCCCTCGGCGCCAACTAGGTTGATGACTCTTCCTTTTGATAACAGATATAATTTTTTATCGCGACATTTAAAGCAGTCTACGTTAGGTCTCACTAAAATCGGAAACTTGTCCTGAGAATAAAGATACTCAATATCTATTTCTACATCAAAATGTCCAGCGTTTGCTAGTATTGCACCATCCTTCATTTTTTTCAAATGTTCTTCTCTAATGATGCGATCGTGACCGGTACATGTTATGAATATGTCGCCGATATCTGAAACATCAGATAATTGTTGAACATTGAAACCGTCCATATGGGCTTCAAGTGCTTTTATGGGATCAACTTCTGTTATCGTAACAATTGCCCCCATCCCTCTCGCTCTGACAGAAACACCTTTTCCTACCCAGCCGTAACCGCAAACTATTACTTGTTTCCCTGACAAAAACAATCCAGTCGTCCTCAAGATCCCATCAATTGTGCTTTGCCCTGTCCCATATCGGTTATCGAATAAATGTTTTGTATAGGCATTATTCACCGCTATTACAGGATATTTCAAGCGTTTCCGTGATTGTAATATCTCTAGCCTCTTCACACCAGTAGTAGTTTCCTCCGTTCCTCCAGAAAACCGAGTTCTTAATTTATGAGCTGCCATATGCAAATCGCCGCCATCGTCTGTCAGAATATCTGGCTGAAATTGGAGAACGCTTTTAATGCATTCACGGTATTGCCTCTCCGATTGTCCTCTCCATGCGAAAACCCTTATCCCCTTTGAAGACAGAAATGCGGCGATATCATTTTGTGTGGATAACGGATTTGCAGAACAAAGTGCGATCTCTGCGCCTAACATTTTTGCAGTAATTAGTAAAACCGACGTTTCTTTTGTGATGTGTAAGCAGAATCCTAACTTATAATCTGACAACGGCTTCTTACTTTCGTTGCTAGTCTTGATTTTGTCTAATATTGTCATATGTGTCCTTGCCCATCTGTATGACATTTGTCCCTGCTTCGCCAGCCCAATATCGGCAATCTTGCTAGACAATGATAGTCCAGTTCACTCTAAGATATTAGGTAATAATACTGTGTCACTTCCATGACTCCCAGCGGCTCACAAGATATAGGAATTTAAAAGGCTATCCTTGGTTCGAAGGTACCAAACACTTCTTTAAAGACGCTGCTTACTTCACCCAACGTAACATTACTTTTAACCGCATTGATAATATGAGACATCAAATTTTCATCAGGATCGTCAGCAGCCTTCTGGAGTCTGCTTAAGGCTGCATCAGTTTTTATAGTGTCACGGTTTTTCTTGAAATCTTTGAGTCTCGCGACTTGCCTTACTTCAATTTTATTGTCTAATACACTTATTTTTGGTTCGACGTCTTCCCTATCTTGGAATTTGTTCACACCGACGATAATGCGCTCAACAGAGTCTACTTCCTTTTTCAACCTGTATGCGTTCTTCCTAATCTCATCTTGAAAAAATCCTTTTTCTACAGCTGCCAATGCACCACCCATCCGATGAATTTTTTTCAAATATTTTTCGACTTCTTCCTCGATGCTTTGGGTGAGGCTTTCGACGTAGTAAGAACCCCCAATTGGATCCACTGTTTTGGTAACTCCAGTTTCTGCCCCGATAATCTGTTGTGTCCTGAGTGCAACTTTCACAGAATCTTCTGTTGGCAGACCAAGAGCTTCGTCGCGAGAGTTTGTATGCAATGATTGGCATCCACCTAGCACCGCCGCCAACGCTTGTGTTGTGACCCTAACGATATTATTATCAACCTGTTGAGCGGTTAATGATTCACCGCTTGTTTGGACATGAAATCGTAGATGGAGTGATTTCTCGTTCTTCGCGTGAAAGATGTCCTTCATAATCTTGGCATATATCTCCCTGGCTGCTCTAAATTTTGCTATCTCCTCGAAGAATTCCATAGTACAACAAAAGAAAAATGATAATCTCTGCGCAAAGTCATCGACCTCTAGACCTCTATCTACACACGTAGAGATGTATTCTATTGCGTTAGCGAAAGTGAAGGCTAATTCTTGAATAGCAGTGCATCCCGCTTCTCTCATATGATATCCAGATATGCTTATCGGATACCATTGAGTAACATGCTTCGAACAATACTCTATAGTGTCACCTATGATCCTTAAAGACGGTTTCGGAGGATAGATATAAGTATTCCTAGCAATGTACTCTTTCAAAATATCATTTTGTGTAGTGCCCCTTAAATTTCCTGGAGAAAATCCCTGTAGATCAGCTACGCTAATATATAGGGATAGCAAGGTCGATGCCGTTGAATTAATTGTCATAGATGTGCTGACTTTATCCATCGGGATACCATCAAAACACGTCACCATATCCTTCAGGGAGCTGATAGCCACTCCAGTTCTTCCTACCTCGCCTTCCGACTGCGAATCATCTGAATCACGACCTGTCTGCGTAGGAAGATCAAAGGCTAAAGAAAGGCCTGTTTGACCGTGAGAAAGCAGGAATTTGAATCTATTATTGGTCTCTTCTGCACTCCCAAAGCCACTGTATTGTCGCATCGTCCATAATCGTTCCCTGTACATGTCAGGATAGATCCCTCTCAAGTACGGAAATTTACCGGGCTCTTCAGGCAGAGTATCTTTCAGTAGTGAATTTTTTTTATAGAGTCTTTTTACTGGTATGTCAGAATCTGTTTTAATAGCATTTGTCAAGTTCGGTCACCTTAATACTACCGAAGCCAATTGTTCAGCCGCAAGATAAGGATCAAGTTCTTTCTTTACTATTTTCTCAATAAACTCACGATACCTACTATCTTCCCTAAACATAGCAGAAACTTTTTCTTCAACCATGTTTAAAACCATATCTCTCAACTCAAATTCTAGCATTCTTTTTTCCAGATCTCTATTATCTGCCTTAATCCGTAATAACCTATCGATATTAAGAGCAACGTCTTTGACTCCACTTCCAATTTTAGCTGATGCTTTTATTACGAAGGGCTTCCTAGGCGTGTCCCCTATCAGATCTCTGATAGAATTGTATAGACTCGTGGAACCTTCAAGCTCTCCTTTGTTAATAATATAGAGGTCTCCAATTTCAGTTAGGCCTGCTTTTATAGCTTGTATGCTGTCACCGGTTTGTGGACTGAATACCACTGCAGTTATGTTAACCACGTTTGAAATTTGTACTTCCACCTGCCCTGCTCCCACACTTTCCACTATTATCAAACTATAACCGGCTGCATCCAGAATCCGTATTACATTTCGAATTGATCTAGAAATTCCTCCTGATGCTCCCCTAGAAGCCAAGCTCCTCACAAAAACGTTCTGATCATCCATAGTAGTTTGCATCCTTACGCGATCTCCTAGGATGGCTCCACCGGTAATGGGACTTGTTGGATCAACAGCTACAATGGCTATTTTATATCCTAGATTCCGAAAAAACGGAACCAATTTTTCTATGAGAGAACTTTTCCCAACACCCGCAGCTCCTGTGAATCCCACGGTCTTGGCGTTCCCGGTTTTACTAAATATTTGACGTAGGATCACATGAGAATCTGGTTCATCGTCGTCTACGATTGAAATTGCTCTAGCCAGTGAACGACGGTCACCTTGGAAAAGACCCTCCACTATAGGATGCATAATATGTCCGATATAGCATATACCAATATTAAACACTTCTAAACGAAGGTAGTTACATATCCGCACAAGCAGCGGTAAGTTTTAAAGTCTAGTTCATTAATCTTTCATGAATGCAGGAACCAGAGCAGAGCCAACTGCAACAACACAAGAGGATCAGAGTGCTTGTCTCAAAGCTTGGACTGGATGGTCACGACAGAGGAGCGCTCGTCATTTGCAGAGCGCTGAGAGACGCTGGAATGGAAGTAATCTACTCTGGACTATTTTGTACTCCTGAGCGTGTCGCCAATACCGCCATAGACGAGGACGTTGACGCAATTGCCATGAGCCTATTAAACGGAGCACATCTTGTTCTTTTTCCAAAGGTTGCAAGACTCTTGAGGGAAAAAGGAGCAAACGACATTTTACTCGTAGGAGGGGGAATAATTCCTGAGAGTGACAAAAAGTCATTAGAAGATGAGGGAATTACTGGGAATTTCGGGCCTGGAACTCCGTTATTGACTGTTATAAAGCATATTACAGCAAATATCAAAAAGTCCTCAAAGCAAAAATTGCCTTGATATTATTCACTCCTTTTGTAGATTGTCACAAGAGATCCATATAGAATTCTAAAACCAACCCGCTTCAAATTCGCGCCGATTGTCTAACCTGTCTGCAAGCAATGAGTCTAAAGAAGAGATAGCTATCTACGAATTAGACACATTCAACTCGTTTTTTATCCTCTTTACCAAACTTCCTATTTCGATTGGTTTTCGAATAAAACATTCCACCTCGAGAGAGGGAAAAACTTCTCTCAGGGCCTCATAATATACTTCAAATGCGGTAATAAAGCATACTTTAATATCATTATCGATCTTATCCATTTCCTTATATAACTCGAAGCCATTCATTTTTGGCATCCTTATGTCTAGAAGTAATAAGTCATATTTGGAAGCTTCAAAATTCGATAACGCCTCAACGGGATCGTTAAACACATCGACCTTGAAGCCATCGTTTTCCAAACCTTTCTTGAAAGCTAACGTAATATCAGTATCATCATCCACGATTAGTATTTTTGTCATCTTCGATAGATAAGTAACCATCCTTTTATAAGAATATCAAATTATTGGTGTATAGCTTCAGAACATTAGAAACGAGCTTTCTGCAGCCGAATGGAAATTGTGATCGACCGCTTTGGCTACTTCTAATTAGTTCGTAATCCGTAACTGCGCAAATATTACTCAGATTTATTGCGCTTACAGACAATCTTGTTGGAGCAAATTGCAGGATGAAAAGTTTGCAAATATTTCACGACACTCTAAGATAATCGATTGGAGCCATAGATAAGCTGAGAACTAAGAGATAGAAGCCTTTGATTTCTCAAGAAATAACAATCCTTTAGGCGATTTTTAACAGCTAATTTAACAACATATAGTTGCAAGAAAAAAATCGACTTTAATAGACCCTCTATCATGCTGCGATTTCTGCAGTCGACGTAGAAAGTCACGATGTTTATTTCAGCGAGCTGATTCATGATTGTCTTGCTTACGTCTAAGTCACGTGTGTCGCTTCCGACTATAATAATTCTATCCTTGTTCTTAATGCTGAAAATTGGAGAATGACAAAACTCATCCAATGAATAAGCCAAGGAGCGTACACCAAAGACTTCATTCATCTTCAGTGACCCGTATAAGGCAGCAGGAAAGAAGACACCATTCCCCAGAAATATGTGGGAAGTAGATCTTTTTATTTCGTAATTGCTTAGATAATCAGCCTGAACGATAGACTCCTCATATATATTCTTAACATTGCTCAAATAATCCACCTTGCTCACCAAAGAAAGACAACACAGCATGGAAGCAGTAAACCCTATGGTGCCAGAGGTTGGAATGTTAGTGCTATTGTATCGGATCAAGATGATATCGTCAGAGCTTTTTGCCAGGGGGCTTTCTGGTCTCGCCGTTACTGCAATCGTTCTGAGTGCGGTCTTTTTTGCCACTTTAGCAGCACAGATAGTGGCCCTAGTAGAGCCAGACAATGATACAAGATATACCTTCCGATTCCTCACAATAGCGGGATTGAAGACGATATCCATCGGATGACAACAAATTGCATTATAACAAGACACATATTTTGTAACCAATGACGCTACGTACGAGTCTCCCGAACCTGTGATGACGCAGTGATCAAGCCTAGCTTGTGGTCGTGGTAGTTCTAGCTTTTCAAGGTCTTCTATTTGGTAACCTATTTCTGTTTCCATTGCTTCAATAGAACGCATGCTGCCACCGGATATGCAGACAGATTTATTGCTTATCAGGTTATGTTTAAAGACATATTTCTAACCGAATAGACATATTTAACCGATCTGCCTATTAGTAATGGTGCCAAATTATTACGATATATTAGGTGTTAATAACCGTGCCTCTCTAGCCGAAATAAAACAATCTTTCCGGACTCTAGCCATGAAATACCATCCTGATAAAAATAAGAATTCTGAAGATTCGAAGCACAAGTTCATGCGGATTATCGAAGCTTATGAAGTTCTTTCCGATGAGATAGCTAGAAGGGATTATGATATTAATACGAATCACGGCATGCATGATCATGTTTCTGCACGACCATGGACACCATCAGGTGATTTCGAACGAATATACAGCTATTCGCAGATCAAGAGAAGAAGCAGAGACGGAACTATTGGCGGTGGTATGTGGGATATCAGCGAAACCGCCAGCACTGGGCTATGGAAGGCGACCATAGTTTTATTTGGCGGTTTGGGTGTAATGGCTATCTTGATAATGATATTTCATTGATCTACCTACGAAGTGCTGCCTGTTTTCTATTAACCTTGACAAGCGAGTTTTCAATTCGTGATTCGATTTAGTCTCCTGGGGCTTAGTCGGCCCGATCGGAATGAAATTTGTAGAAAAGATGGCCGACGTTAATATTAGCTATCGAAATATAGGAACGAACATTGTCCGTAATTTCGCTAACTGCAATTATCGGATTAATATCAGTTGCGTCCATCGCTGCGATATCTTTATTTATACTAGGTAACTCTTCTGCCAGTCACACAGACTCGCTCAATTTTCTCAACGGAATTTCGATCCCTGCCGACAGATATTTAAAAGCGGTTGTGTCAGTAAATGACTTCAAGCTGATTGCAGATTTAGCACTCACCCAAGATCAACAAATTAAGGGTTTGGCAGTTAGAAATCACATGAACGAGAGTGAAGGAATGTTGTTTGTTTTTCAACATCCATCTAGACAATCATTCTGGATGAAGGATATGAAGTTTCCAATTGATATAATTTGGCTGGATGCGAATCGTTCAGTTGTCTACATCGTTCCAAATTTGGAACCATGTCCATCACGAGGCGATTGTCCCGGTTATGTACCTGACAAGGATTCTTTATATGTGTTGGAAACATCGGCAGGTTTTTCACAAAGACATAACGTCACAGTAGGCACCAAAACACATTTTCAACTTGTAGGATGAAGCTCATCAGTTAAGCCTAAGTTAAGATCGGCATAGTGTAGTTCTTTATCATCGCTTATGCGTATTATCATCATTATGCGCATAAGCTGTTATGACCAGTATTAGCATGTTTTTTTTATCAGCGCCAGTATTCCGTCATCAAGGCTGCATCTTGGTTCATACCCAAGTTCCAACTTAGCGAGCGATATGTCGGCCTTAGTTTTCTGCACGTAGTTTTTGATGGGATTATCGACATGAGTGACCCGTATATTAGTTCCAAGATGTTGGTTGATTATCTCCACTAATCTAGAAAACGAAGTTTCGATACCCGTGCCGATATTGTAAATGCCAAATTCCATTTCTTCCGACTGGAGTGCCAAAATATTTGCTTGAACCACATCGTCTACAAATGTAAAGTCCCGTGTCTGGGTTCCATCGCCATATATAATTGGGCTTTGTCCGTTTGTCATACTCCACAGAAACTGAGAGATATTATTTGCAAACTTTCCTTTATGCTCTTCATGGGGACCATAAACACTGAAATATCTTAAACCAACTGAGTTCAAACCATTTTCCCAATAGTATGACTTCGCTAAAATTTCTCTACAATAAAAAGAAGCCTCATAGAATGTCTTCGGTGTGATGGTTTGAGATTCTTTAAATGGAATAGGTAGGCCGTTATACACGGAACTGGATGAAGCAAAAATTACTTTTTTGGCGTGGTTCCGTTTAGCAGATTCCATCACGTTCATAAATCCTAAAGCATTTATATCGACTCCTTGTCTCGGGTCATCTTTGAACATTGGGGACGAGCTTTTTGCAGCAGAATGGAAAATGTAGTCGCATCCTTTACCTACTTCTAAAGTTAATTCGTAATCCATAACGGAACCCTTCACAAATTTTACACTCTGAGAGAGATTTATTGGCCTTCCCAAGGATAAATCATCGAATGCAATAACAGTAGTATTTTTGGCTCTGCTCAAGGTATTTGCAATATTAGATCCGATGAAACCGGCTCCACCAGTTACAAGTATCTTCATAAAGTCACTTAACTTATCATGACGGAGGAGCCATATTTTTCTGTTATTCTTATAGCCCACTACAAAAATAGTCTGTTATAATTGTTATTATCCAGAAATAAGACTAATACTTTGGCTGCCGTATAAGTCTACTTCTGCCTTGTGCTCCGAACAAGATGAACCAGTTAGTTTCTGAAGCAACTAGTTTCTATAGAAAATAGGTGTTTGTTTCTACCTGCCTTTATTGATTCAAAATTCGGTTTAGACATAGCTGGTCTTCCTCGCGAATATTAGATATGTGGTATGCCCCACCATCCTCATGGAAGGTCTGCTCATCCCTTCCCTTGCCTCTATATCTCTAATAAGCAATTCCACACAGTCTACATCTATGAAATTATTCTGTTTAAGCTCGGTTGCGGACTTTTCCAACTGATTCATTGTCGGACAAATGGCAACGAATGCACCGCTAGGTTTTAACGCTCGATACACCTGGCCGACCATGGTCCAAGGGTCACCAAGGTCGACTATAGCTACGTCGACATCTTGTATGTCAATACCTTGATGTGGATCATGCAGATGCGTTGTGACATAGGCTGTCATCGCAGCCTTTTCGAGATTACGCTTCGCAATCTCTAAAAAATCAGGATTTATGTCGTAAGTGTAAATATGCCCTGTCGTTTTTACAATGCTGGCGAGAAAGGTAGTAAGACCACCACTGCCAGTTCCGATCTCCAGTACCTGCGATCCGCTTTTCAACCCTGTACGAGCTACTATAAATCCCAAATCTTTTGGATATATAATCTGTGTTCTTCGTTCAGACTTCATTATAAAGTCGTGAATAGTTGGTTCCACCAGATGGATAATTTTTCCTTCGCTGGTTTTAACAATGGTACCATATTGGCATCCAATAATCGATGAAACATCAATCACTCCGATATGGGTATGTACTTTTTTTTCACTGGCAACCCGTGTTAGCCATTTTTTCCTAGATGTGTGAAAAAGCAAAACGTAGGAACCTTCTTGAATCGTCATTAACAAAATTAACAGAACTTGCATGAGATAAAAATCATTCCTGGTGTATAGCGATTACATGGAACATTATTGCATAACATGATAAGTAATAATAAATTGTTATGCAAAGAGCGTTTGATTTTTATAGTGATACCGTGTATCCCATCAATTAACAACCCCGTCATCGTGTGATTGTTTTTGTGACTCTTTCTCTTTTCCCGAGAATGCCTATGAGATCACTATAACAAGTCAAAAGTGCCTTATTAACCATGTCTGGAAGTTCAATCGTAACCATATAACCATATTTCCTGGAAACATGCAGTGGTAGCAATTTATCTTTTGGATAGATCCTGAGGTG
>JBAVTY010000096.1:0-2267 GCA_049696495.1 Candidatus Nitrosopolaris sp. | reverse complement strand
GGTGGTAAATTTTGTAAACAATCTAGGAAGTATTTGAGGATCTATGCCAGAACCTGTATCCTTTACCGAAACTATAACTGAACCATCTTCTACCCTCTTTTCTTTGGTGATAGTAACAACTCCTTTCTTGGTAAAATTAAAGGCATTGCTTATAAGATTAGAAATAACTTGGCCAATTCTTCCTCTGTCACCATACACTTCGATAACTTCATGATCTGCTACGTCTCGTTTTCTAGTAACATTAGGGTAGAGTAACTTCACATCTTGGGTAACGTCACTTTGATCTTTCGTAACATCTTGGACTGCATCGCGTATTAGAGTATCTATGTTCACTACCCGTTTATTCATATTTATCGATTGACTTTCGATTCGAGCGATATCCAAAATATTGTCTGTAAGATCCTTTAACCTTCTTGCATTTCTAATTATTATTGATAGATATTCGTCATACATTTTGGTACTTGCTATTTGGTCTTTTTTTGAACGAAGAATCTCAGCAAGTCCCATTATAGGTTGAATAGGAGTACGTAATTCATGAGCTGCTATATTGATAAATTCTGTTTGGATCTTATCACGAATTTTCAATTGCTTGCATAACTCACTTAGTTTTTCATGTAGCTCTGATTGCTTCCAAAGACTTTCAAAAATCGAAACATAAGACAGTACGGTTGCTTTCCTATTTGAATATGTACCCAAACCCATTGCTTCATAAGAGGATTTCTTTGTGTCATCTTTCAATTCGATAACAAGTGACGATTTTCTATCCACTACTACAACTGAGACATGTGTTTGTAAACCTGGTTCGATGTAACGTATGTCTATTTTTCGGTGTTGCTGTTTTAACTTTCGTACTGTTTCTTCGATCAATTCTGCCTTTGGTGTCAGGATTCTGGCTTTCACACCACTTTCTTCTATTATTTCTGTTAAGGATTGAATTGCCCCTAATTTTTCTTGGTGATGAAATGCATTAGCCGTTGAGTATATTATGAGGATTTCATCTTTAGCTGCTTTTCCAATTTCATAACCAATATTTTGTATCTGGACAGGATCTTGTATAACCTGAATTGTATCTGGTTTATCTAGTACTGTCCCTTTCTCAATTTCGATTTCTCTTATTTCTTGCTCAGTTGGAATTGCCCTATTCCAGAAAGGGTCAGAAACAAATTGTTCTTGTGGTGCAAGAAACTTCTCAAAATCATCCCCATATACACTTCTGAATCTTTTAAACATCATTACACATTCATTTGTATCAAAAGTGTAAGAAATACCGCCAATTGCTTCTTTGAGTATAGAGGATTCTTGTTCTTGTAGGTCTACGATGGTCTTACCGCATAATGGGCATTCGCTATGTTGTTTACCCATATTGCTTGTCACATTGGGTTTTACCCCATGCATGAGGGTATATCCAACTGCTCATCATTACATACTCCTTCCAAGTATGAGTATCTTTGTTCTTTCTATTAATGATTACTTACTACTACATTCTGGGGCACTCACCTCAGCTTGAAACCAGGTGCAGGCCGTGCAGCTTTATGCCAAATATTATTGCCACACCACTTCTATTCCCGATATCGGTATCATCATCGAAGGAAACTGATCCGACATAATTCGTTTAACTCAAGGCTTTATGATAAACAATCCTATTAACATTTGAGAGGTTGTCCATCTGGGCATCGTGTCAAATACAATGCTATTAAGCAGTATTCCGTCAGAAGAAAACCCATCGTTTGGACGAGCCCAAATGAGCACGATTTAGGGATTTTATGACTGTCCAATGAACGTTTGACGGAACTGTTTGACGGGATATTATATGTAATGTAACTACTAAATACGTATGGTGAAACCCCCATAGGCGAACTACTGTAATGGATTAATGGAATGCCCGATAACAGTATTTCCTTTTGTGAGAAGGCAGCATGCACAGTTAGCCTGGAAACAGCTCTTCGCTTCTTCATGTTTACAAATCGAACATATGCATGGTTGTGTGGTAACAGTGGTAGTGATCTTCTTCTCTTGCTTTGATTTCGCATCAACATATAACCATAGTGCAACTAGCGGTACGCCAATTATGAAAAAGACAATAATAGTTCGTATCGGAATTCTCAGTACGAATAAAGACAGACCAAAACACGAGAATTTGTTTGGACATCAAAAATCGAATCAATAAAGAGGCCAGTTCCTGCCAAAAAATAAAGCAATTCTTTGGTTGTTACTTTTCGGTTCTCTGCACCGCCTGTTGCTGTGCTTTTAACATCTCGTTACCAGTC
>JBAVTY010000095.1:0-2004 GCA_049696495.1 Candidatus Nitrosopolaris sp. | reverse complement strand
GAATCTCACGTATTATTCCGAAATATCAGAATAAAGGATTTTTCAAAATAATACGTTTTCGCTTTTACATTCAAAATATTCTATTTATGCATCCGCTATGCTATTTCAATTCCAATTCTATGGATGGGCAGTATTCTATTCTTCCGTGAACTTGAAGATGAGGAAAAAGATGAATTAGAAGATGAGGGAAGACGTTGATGAAGAGGCGTGAAAAGAAATTACCTTCTTTAGAAATATAGAGAAAAAGTTGAGCGTGGTTCTCCTAAGATTTCGAAACCTCTGTTCAAATGAATTATATGAAGTATACTATTTGATTTCCTCGCGGTTATTTCCTTTGAATAGGTAATGATGCTGGAAAATTGGATAGATTCAGTTTAGCAGTTTTGAGTTTACTATTTGCTAGGGTAATTTATGCAATAAACTGGTTTAATATCGCTTCCATATTTCCGCATATAGCTTTAGACTTCAAGCAAGACATCTCTTTTCTCGGATTGCTCAGTACTACTTTCTTGGTAGGGATAGGATTATTTCAAGTACCTGGTGGTATTCTAGCTGCAATACTGGGTCCTAGGAAAACTGCGATATATGGAATAACAATAGCCTCTTCGGCAGCACTTCTTTCAGGTCTTTCTTCCCAATTACAACAAATGGAAGTACTACGATTTGTGGTTGGTGTTGGTATGGCACTATTCTTCGGTCCGAGCGTTACTTTGATTACAAGGTATTTAGGAAGAGGATCTGAAGGATTGGCAGTAGGGCTGTTAAATTCTGCTCATTCAATAGGAGGAATTATAGGATTATTTGGATGGGTGATTATAGCAGAACTCATAGGATGGAAACAAAGCTTATTTCTGAGTGGAGGTTTTGGACTGATTAGCAGTTTATTATTAATTACATTCTTGCCAAGAAAAGAAGAAGCACAGCCAGAACAGAACACAGTAGGAAAACACCTTCAACTCAAGATATCAGATATTAGGAGTGTGTTACTTGACAAATCTTTATTTCTCACTGGATTAGTATTGCTTGGCGCGCAGATAGCGTGGGGTTTGTCTTTGACATTTAGCATTTTTTACTTGGAAGATTATTTGAAAGTAAATTCAGTAACGGCTGGCTTTATAACCAGTTTGAATCTAGTATGTGGTCTTGTATCGGCACCTATATTTGGGAAATTATATGATAAGGTTAGAAACATAAAGAAACTGCTGTTTGTCTGCGGCGTAGCAATGTCAGCTGGTCTGGCGTGCAACGCACTAACAATCACATCATCATCATCAGAATATGTAGTTGTAATGTCCAATATTCTGGTAGGAGTCTTTTCAGCTGGGGTGTTTACAATAGCATACACTTACGCTAAAGAAGTTTCCATGAATACTAGGGCAGAAATGAAAAATAAAGAGAACATCGAAACAACTTTAATGAAAAGGTCAAATGGAAGGCAGTACTCCTATGAGACCTTGGGTATAAGCTGGGTTAATGGTTTATCATTATTCGGGGCTTTTTGGGTTCCAATTATATTTTCATTTGTCGTTCACCATATAGGTTATACCGTTGCTTGGTTACTTGGAGGCTTATTCAGTTTTTTGTTTATACTGCCCTCACTTCGAATTGTATCTTATAAAGTTCAGCAGTAATTGGACAGGGCAGCAGCAGTCTAATATTATTGTTATATTGACTTCTTTCCTTAATTGCACGAGTCAATTTGGAAGCCTAACCGATAAGCCGTCCTGGTCTTCAACAATAAAGATCGGTATTAAACACGCTTCGGAGAAAGAATGTACAATTTAACCGGCACCATTGTTGAATCCGCGGGAATGGATGAAATTGCCCTTAAGGATTTGGTTGGAATAGCGGATACCTTTGCAATCATAGAATAAGATTCTGCGGACCGGCGGCAGGTTCGGTAATGCAATGACTACCCTAAGGTGTGTTAAAGATGTCACTTATGATTTGCGTATGCCTACAAGTCATAGTAGCCGAAATTAGCATAGTGAGATGTTATTAGCC
>JBAVTY010000094.1:0-3767 GCA_049696495.1 Candidatus Nitrosopolaris sp. | reverse complement strand
GTCCACTATTACGTATAATATTATTCTCAATAATCATATGACCTACACCAAAAGTATATAGACCAAAATAGACATGGTGTATATCGTTATTTCGTATGATGCTCCCGTCACCTCCATAATAATAGCTGAGCCCTGAACCGCCTTTGTGTTTGCCTTGTTCATAGCCTAGATATGCAATCTCTGAATTAGTGATATCTGTCGTGCCTGTTGCATTATTTTCAACTACGATGGATGGCCTAGGGGCACCAAAAATAAACACACCACTTGCAGTCCTTGATCCATTTGTTATAGCATAGTAATTTGTTGTTGGATCCCACGATGTAATTTTTACTGAATCAATCTTTAGGCTACCATGTACATCTATGATGTATGCAGGAGCTATCTTGGCATTCCCGGGAACACGTGTCACCTTAGAGCTTATTTTTAGCCATTTAGTATCTGTAGGATCAATATGAAATGTTGCTCCTTTAGCAATCACTAGATTAGCACTTAGAAACCACACTCCGGCTGCGGATTGCTTGGCCAGAATACTGGGATCATGGAGCTTGTTATCGATATCTGTAAGCCTTGCTGAACTACAGCTGACAGTGATTATTATCGTGGAGGGATTATAATTGACGCAACTAGCCGAGGGAATGCTGGATTGAGAAAAAGATGGAATTGTATTGTCTTCGTTTGACGCGGGATGGGAAGAAAGTAGAGGTAAAGATTTATGTCTGATGGCTTTTGCCGCGTGTATAAGAGAAGTAAGTATATTGGATGCTATATGTCGAGACATTAGGAGCGCGGTAAGAGCCAATGAAGAAGTAACGAGGGCTAAAACAATGACTGACACAATTAGTCTAGAATCAGTTTTCAACTTCTATTAAGAATTTTCTATAGTAGAATATATATTTTTTAGTTATCTGCCTCCGAGCTCAGCATTATCTTAAACTTCTTGCAGTATTGGATTACATTACGATATTAGTACTATAGTTGGTTGTTCCATACCGATCTAGTTTTCTTGCCGAGCTTCGAAATACAACTATATAAAGCAGATGACAAATATCACAAGTGATACTCACAAATAGAATTCGTCATCCCCTTTATTATTGTCTATCTAACTTACGAGTGTGATACTGATATTTTTGTAGTTAGGCTATGGCTGAGATAGTTTCACAGTAAATACTATTTCTGCTTATCATGGAAAAACTAATTCTATTGCAGGATTTGCCTAATGTTTTATTTTAGAACTTATTTCATTAAATGCATCAATATTAACTTCTAAATAATTGGAGATAAAGTATAATACTCCATATTTTTCTCCCATTTTGGCAACAATATTATTTTTCTGCAATACCGAAATGTGGTGTTGTATAGCCTTATAATCAAGCCCCAAAGATTCGGATAGCTGATTGATATTATACGGTCGTTCCTTTAGCAAATCAATAATCTTCATTCGATTATCACCACCCCTCGAGCCAGCAAAAAGAAACCACAGTAAACGCTTGGCGTTGGGATCAGCCATATAACATCATGAGTTTAACATCTGTGTATTTATTAAATCAAACACAATGATCTCGGATCATTAACTATTGTTCTCTTGAGATTATGAGTATTCTCTCCTGTTAGATCTGGATCCAATCTGGATAAAAGTAAATAAGAGAATTTTTCTCATTATTATAATCTTGGATATGAATATATTGGTGGCATTAACTGCTGGAATTGCCCTAGTAAATGTGGTTCTTTTAGTATCTTTGCTCGTAATATATGCAAGAATATACAAGAAGACTAAAGCTTCATTTACTATCGGCTTGATGTTTTTCGCAGGAATGTTGATATTACACAATATAATTGCAGTTTACGCCTATTTTGCCATGGAGTCGTTATATTCCATGGATTTGCTGCCGTTCTTTGCGGTAATTCATTTAGCTGAACTTGCAGGGATAACTGTATTGTTGAAAGTTACACTGTAGATAGAAATAAGATTAATTTATTTAGGATACCTATTGATTTCAAGAATGAGGCAGGAATAGTGATATGAATTTGCCTATAATGATAAATTTGCGTCTGAGCCCTAACAGGCAAGACAAACTGCCTTGTATGAACAATTAAAAATCCATGACAGAATGCAAAAGGAATTCATTAACATAACTGCACATGAGTTACGAACTCCTGTTCAATCGTTACGTGTGTTGACTGAAGTTCTTCATTCTATGGTAAAAGATATTGAAGAGCATAAATTGCTCGATTCCACTATCAGAAATGCAAAAAGATTGCAGAGGCTTTCAAACGACATCTTAGATGTTACAAGGATTGAAAGCCAATCGCTAGAACTAAACAGGAAACAATTCGGAAGTAATGACAGACATGAAAAGCCAAATTGTTAATAACAAAGTTGAGTTATCATCGTACAAATCAACACAAAATATCTTTGTGGAAGCGGATAAAGAAAGAATAATTCAAGTTATTTCTAATCTGTTAAATAATGCTATTAAATTCACCGAGGAAGGAATTATATCCATTAGTACAAAAGTTAAAGAGAACAGTAAGAAAGAGGTTTTTGTTACCATAAAGAATACTGGTCAAGGTATACACCGTGATATATCACCTAGGCCATTTTCAAAATTTGCGTCAAAAGCATTCCAGGGGACAGAACTAAGGGTATTTATCTCTAAAAATATTGTTGAAGCACACGGAGGTAAGATATGGGCTGAGAATAACTCTGATGGTAATGGAGCGACGTTTACCTTTAGCCTCCCAACCAACTAAGTAGCTAAACTTTGCCATATTCTACTATATTTCATGTGTAACGTCAAGCGTTTTAGAAGATACCAAACAAGTCGCTACGAATCGAAATTTTTGGAACTCCCAACAATTGGTAACTATATATTGCCAACATTGAAGGATCTAATGAAATAAGAATTAGAGCGAGATTTTTGTGGCTCTGACCCAGACTATGCCATATTTTGTCAATGTCAAACTAGTATTTATGAGAAGCCAAGCTCAGTACTAAAGCTATATGAGGTCTTAACCCTCTTCTCTTATAACTTCTTTATATAGGGTCATCGATTATCAGTAGGTAGGAATCTATGAAATTCGACTTTTTTAGCAGGAAGAAATTCAAGTGTGATACGTGCAACGAAAAATTCAAAACAGAAACAGAGCTGAGACAACATGTCAAACTAGAACACGGAGGAAAAAGATAGCATACTCACTATCTGTCACATCTCACCTTGAGGTATTCCTAGTGGCAGTGCGTGTCTTGACTGTCTAAGACCCAACTCTTTTCATCTTTGAAGCACAATTGGGGCAAACAATGTGTCTATGTTGCGTTCCGCAGCTCATACAATAATATTTCAATAAAGTATTTTGATTACTTCCAAACATTGAACCGAACGTTGCTCCTCCCCCCAATACCTCCCATTCTTTTTATCATTATCCTTCTCATATACAAATTAAGCATAATGAATACACCAAAAATTGCTAACAAGGACACAGGAAAAGGTACTAGCATGGAGATAGTGATGCTGATGCCAATTGATATTCCTATCCATACTAATTGATTAATTACGATTTGTTTGTTATTGTTACCACCAAAACTCATCTTGGCTTATCCACTCTCCTATGCCTTATATCGCTGTTATTCAACTAGATAATTGCTCTCCTATCCCGAAATTATTAACACACAGCAGTAATTCTGTGACCAAATTGACTGATCGAAAGATAAGGTGGATTATCAGAGAGAAAATGAAAGAGATTCTCAGTACCAACGACATAGCATTATT
>JBAVTY010000093.1:0-3394 GCA_049696495.1 Candidatus Nitrosopolaris sp. | reverse complement strand
CACAGCTACAACCCTTTTCTACAAATTCCAGCTTGCCTATGTATCCGAAAGCACCAGCATAAAATATCAACATATCGAGCTGTTGGTCCTGACTCTGCGTTCCATCTATAGCAATAAATGAAATTTTTTTCTTACCAAAAAACTTCTGTGCAGTCTCTATTGCTACCTTTACATCATATCCTTCACGCAAGAGCAGTTTGATATCATCTGAACATTTTGACAATAACTCAGTTTTATCTCGAAAGGATCCCATAAGATTGCGTGTAGATGATTGAACCACTTTGATTAGTTTGTCATCGTCATTGTCTTGGCTCATATGTCCCATCATCTTCGGTCTTTGCAGAGAGATAGTGAAAGTTTCAGACCTCTTCTAGATTCAGCTAGAAGAATTGTTGGTGATGCATCCCTATTTAGCACGATACCGACACTGTAGTACTGTATCTATAAAAGATTGTTTTAACTAGAAACATCGTGACTAATCCAATATTTATCCTAGGAAGGAATTGACTCTCCACTCGAGGTAAAAGATATTCCGGTAACCGATCCAGAGGTTATAACTTACTTAGTCATCGAAATACCTCTCATCCAAAAAATCCGCGCCGCATTTGCGGCATTGGAAAGTCACGCCATATTTCTCAGAGCAGTCCACGTCTACTTCACAGATCTTGTACAAATCCTTGTCGCATTTGTGGCAGTGTACGTAGTCAGTCATCTTTCATCAGATGTATTGTCGCGCCGTGGATAATATTGCTCTCTTGCCCTCCTGTACCGGCTATGGAAAGATATGTGATGTCTATATGGTCAGCACTTGTTGTTGTCTCGTTCAAATCGCCGAATATGTCTACTTCGTGATGATGAAAAGTGTAGGTGAATGCTAGAGTAGCGACTCCTCCCACTATGTAAATATATGTTCCCTCGACAGGTTCGCCGTTAATGGTTCCGTTGAAACCATACTGCCGTTCGTCTGCGCTGCACCAATCACATCTCACCGGTTCAGTCCCGAATGTTATGTTGCCTGATGTACCGTCTTGCATGTATTTTGTATTTTTCCCTTCGCATACGAAACTCCAAGTCCCATTTAGATGTGTATAGTTGAGTGGAGTTATCGTCACAGGGCCAACAGTGGTTCCTGGTGGTGCTGTTATTGTTGCCGTTGTGTTTCCTTGTGTCGTTGTCATTGTTCCGTTCGCTCCTATCGTGGTTCCATATGCAGTTTGATAGCAGAAAATTGCTACCAATGCCGTTATTGCCAATCCTAGACAGATTCCATTCGTCCTTTTTGATACTTTAAACATGTGCATGTGTTCCATTTAATGTGCTCCCGTCAACATTATCATTGTCCGTGCGATTGCTGCGCAATTGAGGCACCAAGCCATTTCTTGAAATGCTCCATTTTCAAGATCAGTATACCTACTGTGTCTATCGTTAGCGACATCTAATACATTTCCTGTACGTGACATCCGAAAGTTCAAGTCAATCATTAGAACTCCTATTGCATTTAAGCATGATAATTACAATGCGAGCTAACTATATAAGGCCATTGACGTGAATGACGTGAATAGCGTGAACAGACCCTTCTCTCCCCAGTCACGGATATCTCTGAGAAAGCTTGCAAGTCGGTCCTCAACTGTCATCGTAATACGTTGCAAAATGGTGGACCATAAGATAAATACACAGCCACTTCCATGTAGCCTGTTTTATTATGTTTCCCCAAACCTTTGATAGATTTGAACCTGTCGCTGCGAGTGCGATTACCAAGGTACTACCTTGGATTGCAAAGCGTAGAAAAAAGGTTGGCTGACAAGATACCTGAGATAAATTTACGATTTGAAGAAGAGCTTAAGACAATAGAAGAAGATTAACTAACTGTCGTGACAGAGCATATCTGAAAGTAATACGCCTATCTAACTTATGCTATAGATTTATTTTTCCCATAATCAACTGCAGAAATTCTAGCGTTTGATGATATAGAATGGAACTCATAAAAAAATAAGATGGATCAGCACTGAACGTCTGCTGACCAACCAAACCCGCTGCCACAAGGTGCCGATCCGCTACCCCAGAGATGTGCATGTGCGCCATAAGGTGGCCATATATGTATATGACTTCTTGCAAACACCGTTGTGGTTCCAGTTGCTGCTGTAGATAGTAGTGCTGCCATCGCTAACAATACTACGAGCTGGTTTCTCGTTACCATTTTTACATTCAAGAACTTTATGATTGCATTCACCTCCTACACAATGCATTCCACACACAAACTCTTATTCCAGATAGATGAGATTAAGTCGAAGTTACGTTGCAGTTTCGTTGCGAATGACTATGAAACCTTCAATATAATAAGAGTTGCACGGACAAGATATATTGGTCATCCAGTTGGTATCAATATGTTCACCATACCGCATTATATGATGTTTAATTTAATGGCGCCCGCCTGTATAGGCACACGCATTATAAATATGCGTTGGACATGAGGATGAATCACTAGAGTTCGATATTGGTATATGTATAGTGGACGAAGACGAGGATGGGTCACCATCTGCTGCTCCTTTTGTTGACAGCTCCTGAATTACCATGATGCTTTATAAGCTGTTGTAAAGTGAACTGTGTAGCAGACTTCCAACCTGAGCAAAACTCTTTGGTATTACCGCTAGGGCAGTTGAGTTGATTGGTAGAGTTGAACGTTAGAGTTCTCAGATGTCCCGTCTCGACACCTTTGTTGAATTCGATGTTAGCTTTGTTGGCCTTTTCCAACTCATGACCGCTGGGATGCTTGAAAACAATGCACGGCCCTTTTTGCACGGGGAATGTATAGACCCATAATTGTGTGCACTTTGGATGTTTTCGGGAAGAGGAGCCATTGACTGCAGCATATGGTGAATAGAATAATATTGCAACAATTATTAGCGCCAGTAATGGTAGTGCCAGCAATGATGATTTCAAGGCTTGGCGCCATCTCTCCCTTTCTTCTTTGTAGTTGACGATTTAACACCCAAGTATTGTTCGAGAGCTGCGTTTACGACTTCACTATAATCCATACGATCCTTTACTGCTCTGAGTTTAAGTGCAATGGATCGAGCTCCTCAGTAATATAATAGGTCCGTTTCAGCGCCATCCTGACATCTAACCATTACCATCTTATCCTATCAAGCACTCCAGATAATTGCAGTCCACCAACCCATTCCTCTTTTCTTCAACACTAAGGATGTCCCACCTCCAATAGATAAATTACAGATGCAATAATTATAGCACCTACGATAATCGAGTACCACCAAGTCTGACGTCCTATCTTTGTCAAGGATAACCATGACCGTGACTCCCCAACACCTGTTACCATACTGGATTCCCATATCAATATAGAAATACGTTCCTCTACACTAGTCAACGCATTTGAAAG
>JBAVTY010000092.1:0-13569 GCA_049696495.1 Candidatus Nitrosopolaris sp. | reverse complement strand
TTCATATCTCCAATCCAGTCATAACCATGCTTTCTACAACATGATATTACTTCATGTACTGTATACCATGAATCTATCAATACTATGGTCTTCTTTGCCCTTGATCTATGCTTATCTATAATTTCATCGCAGAGCTCAACCTTTGTCTTAAAAGGTATAGCTTTCTCCTCACATCATTTGTTACCGTATAGCAGAATTATAGAAGATGGAATGTAGATATCACCAGATAAGTAAAAGGCTGTAACATAGTCATGGCTGAGTACAGTGCCAAGTGTAGTTGAGTGATTGTAGCATACCATCTCGAATGTGTGCCATACTTCTTACATACGTTAAGTTAATAGCCACAAACTCTAAGCTATCGTCATGACACAAGTTGGAGAACACTATCTCTTCTGCACGTTTCATAATGTTATCCAAGCTCCACGATGGAGTGCTGCTCTGACACTTCGTCTCAGATATAGCATCCCTTATACTCTTCACATCATGTTCTTTGCAATGGGATACAATCAAGCCAAACATTACACTCTGAAAATTCTCAAATTGAGACTTGGATAAAGCGTCTCGGAACTTGCCCACAATATGACCAAGACGTTCAGGAAGGGGTACAAGCAGAACCATAAACAGTAAAAAACACCACTTTCTTACAGCTTGATGTTATCATATGTATTGAACCAGTATGTAAAAAGAGATAGACACGGCTTATTCGGAAAAACGCAAACACTCAGATAAGCAATCTCCTTCATACTTACTTAGGGATTACTTTTACGTAACAATTACTAATAACCGGATTGAAAATTCGGAGTTCCTTGCACATTTTGCGAACACTTTTCTCCGCTAGACTTTTGGATTTTGCGGTGACGACTATTATCAGGTTTTTAGTGGACCTTACTGATTTAATATTCGAGTATCCACCTTTAACAATCAAGTCTCGATATATTGTCTCTCCCTCAGGATCACTTACGTATGGTTTATTCTCGATAGTGACCGAAACCAGAAAATCTGATTGCCTCATCTCCATTTATCCCCTAAATACGCAGATGTTATTTCAGAAAGTATTAATTAAATATTTGAAGGAATCTGATCAAGATACTTGCGGTCATGTAGCTCAGCCTGGTTAGAGCGAAGGTTTTGTAAACCTTAGGTCGTGGGTTCAAATCCCATCATGACCTCATAAAAATAAAAATAGCTTTATTCTCGTGTCCGGTCCGATTATGATTTATTCTGGAGATATACAAAGGTGATTATGAAATTAATGCGCAAGGGAAAAGTTAAGGATATTTATCAATTGGAAAACGGGAATTTATTGTTCCATTTTTCAGATCGAATTTCAGCATTCGATATACAAATGGCGAACCTCGTACCTAGGAAAGGAGAAGTTTTGTGTAAATTTAGCGAATTTTGGTTTAACTCACTTAACGCTAAGAATCACATGATTAAAGTCCACGATAAAGACAAGATGGAGGTAAGACGATTGGAAATGATTCCAATAGAATGCGTTGTACGGGGTTATCTGTACGGAAGCTTGTTCGAGCGACTAAGCAAATCCATTAACGACGATACTATTTTTTCAGGCAATTTTACACCCATCAAGGCGTCGCGATTGCCAAATCCCGTTTTCGATCCAACGACAAAATCAGAAGAACACGATATCCCGGTAAAAAGAGACGATGTTATACGTTCCGGCGTAATTTCAGATAACGATTTTGACTATCTTAAACGGACTTCAATCACTCTATACAACAAGATGAGCGATATAATTGAGAGAAGTGGATTTATCATTGCTGACGTTAAAATTGAATTTGGTAGGGATCCAGCAAACGGTGATATCCTACTAGGAGACTCGATCGGACCGGATGAATTTCGTCTGTGGTTAAGATCTGATTATTCGCCAGGGAGAGATCAGGAAAGCTTCGATAAGCAGCTACTAAGAGACTGGCTTATAAGAACAGGTTTTAAGGAAAATGTTGATAAATCAATAAGGGATGGAGAAAAAATTGTACCTCCTGTGATACCGCCACAGTTACTTAGCGAACTAACGAAAAGGTACCTGTGGGCTTACGAACAGATAACTGATAATAAGATGTGATAATAAGATACTCAGGAAATTTTCTATTCTACCATTATTCTCAGTAATCCTTGCATTTGAGGTTTCCTCAATAAATATACCAAGTCGCGAGGTATATCGTAAGAACTTTTATTGCAGGAAATTGCAACTGTTCTAGGACATACAAAGTTTGATTTACGAATAACTATGTCATGATCGTTTAGAAGAGATAGACGTGAATCACTTAGCCCATCGATTGCAAAGGATAAATCACCTACTTCAAGTTCTATCTTTACGACCAAATTTGCTTGCCGTAGTAGGTCCCTCAACGCCGGTTTCAAATCCCTACATCCTTTGTTTGCATTGACACCTATTATGCAATCTCCCCTTACGCTAAGCGTGGGAGCTTTAGTTATCTCGATCGTCTTAGTGTGGGTACTAATGACGTTGGGGTGGCCAGTAAAAGTAATTTCGTCTTGAATCATGGTGCCCCCCCGATAAAAATTAGAAATATTGAAGGTAAATTTAAATTAAACATTACGAAGTAGTTAAAAATGATTTGTTACCAGCAGCAGCAGGTTATGATCGGGCAATTACAGTATTTTCACCTGATGGCAGGCTTTATCAAGTTGAATATGCAATTGAGACAGTAAGACGAGGAACACTAGCCATCGGGATAAAAAGTAAAGATGGGGTCATCTTGGCGGTCGAAGAGAAGGCGAGAAAGTTGCAGATATCGGATGTAACTCAAAAAATATTTCAAGTTGACGATCATATAGGAGTAGCGGCGGCAGGGTACATACCTGATGCTAGAACACAGGTCGACCACGCCAGGTTTTTTGCGCAGAGTAACAGGCTAATATATGATGAGCCAGTCGACGTTGAAGGCGTAGCCAAAAACATTGCGGACATGGCGCAGCAATTCACGCAGTATGCTGGTGTTAGGCCATTTGGGGTAGCCCTCATCCTTGCAGGCGTTGACAAAAGTGGCGCGGCACTTTATTTGACCGATCCAAGTGGAACGTACATAGGTTATGACGCTGTCGCAATTGGCGCAGGCAGTGACCAGGTGACTGAATTTCTAGAAAAAAGCTATAAGGAGAATATGTCAATGGATGAAGGAGGTGCTCTCGCGATGGAATCCATTTCCCTAGTAAGTGAAGAGAAAACAGGTACAAGACACGTTAAAATGGCAATTATCTCCCATGATACCAAAAGCATGAGAAAAGTGGAAGAAGAAGAGATTGAAAGATATGCTGCAATGGCCAAAGGCAAACCCGCCAGTCAGGGTAGCTAGTAGTTTAATTCAGAATTTCTTAATATGGGAAGACAAGGCGCCGAAAATAGTTGTACGCGAATAGCTCAGGGAAGACCTACGGACGTCGATATAGAATGGGGAAACATAGTGTTTCTTAAAGTCTATCAAGACAGTTCCGTACGCTCAATAATTTTATGCATGTGCACACATCATATTAGATGCGACGGGTTCAGGTGGGTTCTGCCAAGAAGCAGGAAACATATTCCCTTTCAAGATTCCATTCCCCTTCGATGATTAGTGCGTCGACTCACGGTTTTAGTTCCTATAATATGTATAGGCGAAAAAACTATTTTCAGCACTTGGTGAATGAGTAATCCATATTTTCCCAATCTTTGGATAGCCATTCCAGATTCTTCACTTTCAGATGAGCAAACAAGAAGGGACAAAACCGTAAAGGTATGTCAATTTGCAAGGGCCTTTTCTATTTTCCGTGTAAAAAAAATATATATATATCATGACAAGACCGTCAATAGCTCTGCAGATCTTTCCCTCTTAAAGACGGTCTTGCGTTACCTTGATACTCCACAATATTTAAGAAAATTGTTGTATCCTCGTACAAATCAATTAGAATACGCAGGTATTCTGCATCCAATCAACGCTCCCCATCATCGCGGGTTACAAAGAATCGGAGATGTCAAATTGGGGGATGTGCGGGTGGG
This sequence comes from Candidatus Nitrosopolaris sp., assembly GCA_049696495.1. GTDB lineage: Archaea > Thermoproteota > Nitrososphaeria > Nitrososphaerales > Nitrososphaeraceae > Nitrosopolaris. Next base: position 9,548 of record JBAVTY010000092.1, on the reverse strand, counting down.
AGTAATTGTAAAAGCCAGAGATGGTGGATTGCATGCAGATGTAGGTCTAAGCAATCTTGTTTCTTTTGAAGGATCCGGTTTTCAGGGGAAAAAGGTTAATGTAAAAATCGTTTCCACCTACCCATCGCTTAGAGGCAAAGAGGCTTCGCAATACGACATCAAAGAGTATTGGGGATACGAAGTACAGGAAGTGAACAATCTTAGCAAGTTATTAGAATCAGCCTTGAATACTCAGATTTTAATTACCTCCAGAAAAGGCAGCTATCTCAAGGATAAGGAGCCTCAAATTTTGGCAGGACTCAAAGCTTTTAGGAATTTTTTGATTGTATTTGGTACACCAAAAAAAGGGGTAGACGAAATGCTAGCACTGGAAGGCCGCAGTATTGATGCTTACAAATATGTACACAATATGTTTCCTTTTCAGGCAACAAAGACAATTAGATTAGAAGAAGCAATATTGGGATCGCTCTCTATCTTGAACCATATTCTTTCAAAGTAGTGTATCAGACCTTCTGAGAGATCGTTTCAACTGCTCCTCTTGGAGGTAAAGTGGGAATATGATTATTAAAGGGCAGGCGCAGTTTTGGTCTATATGGGCCACCGCAAGTACAGTGCTCCGAGACGAGGTAGTATTGCCTTTAGACCGAGAGCTAGAGCTAAAAGTATCGAATCAAGGCTACGAAATTGGCCTCAGATTGAAGAAAAATCAAACCTATCTGGTTTTGCTGGCTTTAAAGCAGGGATGATACACATTCTGACTATTGACGATCGGGAGAAAACTCCAAACTTTGGCAAACATTTCTTAAACCCGAGTACAGTCATTGTTACACCGCCAGTTAAAATAATTGGTATTCGTGCTTATTTCGAGGATCAATATGGAAAACACGCCGTTTTTGATGTTTACTCAAAAGATCTACCGAAATATCTCCCTCGTAAATTTACTGCCAAATCTGACGAAGAAAAACTCGTGAACTCTGAATCAAAGCTTGATAGGGCAGTCTCTGTAGTAGCAGTAGTAGCTGTTTTGCCACGCGACGCCAACCTGTCACAAAAGAAGCCGTTTGTATTCGAAATTGCTGTAACAGGAAAAGATGTAAAATCTAGGTTCGATTACTTAAAGAGCATCCTAGGCAAAGAAATTCGAGTTAGTGATGTTTTTCAGGTAGGTCAGTACATAGACGTGTCTGCTATCACAAGGGGGAAGGGGGTTGAGGGTCCTATTACGAGATTTGGTGTAAAGAGAAAACAACACAAGTCTAGAAAAAGTGTGCGTGCTGTTGGCACATTAGGTCCTATATCACCTGCGGTAGTAATGTATACGGTTCCGAGACAGGGTCAGAGAGGCTTCCATCAGCGAACTGAATACAATAAACGAATCCTTATGATGTCAAACATTGAGAAGAACACAGTGGATTCAGTTAATCCGAATGGTGGATTTAAGCACTTTGGACTGGTAAGAGGCGATTATATAGTTGTAAAGGGTTCAATCGCAGGTGTTCCTAAGAGACTTATCAAAATGCGACAGCCGATGCGCAATTACCAGAAAAAGATACTCGAACCGAAGATATTGGAGGTAGTAGTCCAATGAGTTTGAGCGTCGGAGTATTTGGTATTGACGGTCGCCAGACGAATACAACCCTTTTGCCAGAAGTCTTTAATAGCGCTTACAGACCAGACGTCATACACAAGGTCTGTGTGAATATGTTATCACACAGGTTTCAGAGGCAGGGTCGTTATCCAGCAGCAGGAGAAATAGTTAGTGCCGAGTCACGTAACACCGGTCTAGGTATGGCAAGAATTGCTAGAGCACGAGGAGATGGTTTTCCAAGAGCAGGACAAGCAGCAGGAGTCGCAGGGGTGAGACATGGCAGAGTAGCGCATCCACCGGAATCTTGGAAAAAAATATACAAAAAAGTTAATAAGAAAGAGAAAAATCTGGCATTGCGATCGGCTATAGCAGCCACTGCAAGAAAAGACTTGATAGAAAAACGTGGGCACAAGCTAGGAAACGTTTCAAATTTTCCTGTTGTTGTCTCTAGCGATATTGAATCAATTTCAAAGGCAAAAGATCTAAAAAAGATATTAATCAGTTTGGGCATGAGTGAAGACCTTCACAGAGCAAATTCATCACGCAAGGTCAGATCAGGCTTAGCCAGACGCAGGGGACGCAAAAACCGTGTAGGGTATAGCGCATTGGTTGTTACAGGGAGTGAAAATGACAAGATATGTCAGGTATCCGGTTCTCTCCCAGGAGTCCACGTAAGGAGTGTGAGAAAACTAAGTGTTCTAGACTTAGCTCCAGGGTCCAAACAAATTAGGCTGACTATATATTCCGAAAATGCTATTGAGAAACTAAAGGAGGTTAGACCAGTACAGTATAGAGTGAGTGAGATGGGTGCCTATGAGTAGAACTCGCGCTGGTGCGCTACAAAACATGACTCCCGAAGAAGCTAGGAGGACAATTATCAAACCCTATATGACTGAAAAAACATTCAATCTTATCGAGGGTGAGAGTAAGATTGTATTCATAGTAGATCTTCATGCAACCAAGAAACAGATCAAGGCAGCAATAAAGACTCTTTACGAAATGGAGTCAGAGGATGTTAATACCATGAGGAGTATTCGAGGTAAGAAAGCAATAGTGAAATTTGCCGTAGCTGAGAAAGCAAGGGAACTTGCTACAACTTTGGGCCTTGTATAGTCTCTCGTTAGATTTAAAAGTAGCAGATAAGTGGCACATATAGTTGGTTCGTGAATTCAAATTTAAAGGCTATTCGCAGGAGCAATTACAAACGTTATCAGTTGAAGCATTAATACCACTTTTAAATGCACGTCATCGAAGATCTCTTGATAAAAGAGTTGGAACGTATATGAATGATGGAAAGAGAAAATTGCGTGAGGAGATAAAATTAGCACGAGAAGGAAAGCTTAAAGGGGATTTGAAGACTCATGTTCGTGATATGATTATTTTGCCTGATATGATAGGGCTGAGTTTGAAAGTTCATAATGGGAAAGAATTTTTTGCAGTTAATATAAGGCCTGAAATGATAGGACATTATCTTGGTGAATATGCGATAACGAACAGAAGGGTGCAACATGGTGCTCCTGGTGTAGGATCCTCCAGATCTTCGCTTTACGTACCACTCAAGTGATCTTGGATGCCAAATTATTCATACGCGTTTCAGAAATTTGACAAAACCAAGCACGTGAGGGCAGCTCTAAGAGAAAAAAACATTTCGCCAAAGCATTCAAGAGAAGTGGCTTTAGCTATTAAAGGTGCTTCAATCGAGAAAGCACGTGAATTTCTCGAGAACGTTATCGCAAGAAAGGTCGCAGTACCATATAGACGGTACAACAATGAGGTGGCTCATAGATCAAATATCCGCGATGGTTTTTTTGCAGGTAGATTTCCACAAAAAACCGCTAAAGAATACTTGAAACTTCTTGATAACCTCGAATCTAACGCAGAATACAAAGGCATGGATCTTGATAGACTGAGAATCGTGAGTGCCGTTGTTCACAGGGGTACAAAACTTGAACGATTTACCCCGCGGGCAATGGGAAGAACCAGCCCGAAAATCGGTGTGTTAGTCCATATAGAATTGGTAGCAAAGGAAGGTTTAGCATAATAATGAGTGCTGTTAAGAACGTGATGAAAAATAACTTCCGCAATCTGGAGTTAGGTGAGTACTTGGCCACAACCCTGAAGGACGCAGGCTACGGTGCCGTGGATGTTCAGAAAACGCCTATAGGGACTAGGATAACACTGTACGTTACGAGACCAGGTCTCGTTATAGGTAGAAAGGGATCAGGTATAAAAGATCTCACGAGTAGGCTTGAGGAAAAATTTGGTTTGACAAATCCACAAGTATCTGTCCTTGAAGTTCCTGTTCCTGAACTGAATCCAAAAATTATGTGTAATAGGATTGCTCAGTTAGTAGAAAGGGGTACAGCCTTTAGAAGGGCAGCCATGTGGTCAATGAATACAATTATGAATGCTGGAGCGCTAGGTGTTGAGGTATCAATTGCAGGAAAACTTCGAAGTGAACGCGCTCATTTTGAAAAACATTCCTCAGGAGTCAACCCCAAAAGCGGGGATTTTGCTGACAAAATTGTTCGTATAGGAACCACTTCGGTTTTGACAAAAATGGGCTTGATGGGTATACAATTAAGGATCGCGTTGAAAAATGAGCTTCCACCAGAGTTCGAGTTGTCGGAATCTTCCACGCATGATGATTCAACACAATCTCAAACGGCTGCTGATGTCGGTACTGAAGTAAGCGCAACTACTCCTACGGTTGCCGGAGATGTTGCTTTAAAGCCTACAGGAACAGATGGGGAAACAGTTCTAGCCCCGGGTAATACAAATGGCCAGACTTAAGCTGAAAACGTTGCGGGAAATGAACGATACTGATTTGACCGACAAATTATCCGAATTAAATGCCGATTTGGCAAAACTTAGGGCCGAAGGCGCGAAAGGTACTCTAAAAAAACAAACTGGGGACTTGCGTTGGATTCGTAGGGATATCGCTCGGATATTGACTCTTATTAACGAAAGAGGTTCTAAGAAAAAAACATGATAACATCTAAGAATATTCTCTCACACGAGCTCATCGGTCTTCCTGCAACCATCATCACCAGCCCTCAGCCCACGGTTGTTGGCTTGTCAGGAACTATTATCTTTGAAACCAAAAATATGCTTATATTAAAAACAAGTGCAGGACCAAAAAAGATATCAAAGCTTTCCGCCAAGAAGATGAGAGTACGCCTCTCATCTAGCATTTGCTTTATAAGAGGTCGATCTCTTATCGGAAGACCAGAAGATCGTGTGTTGCGCAATCAGGGAGCCGTATAGATTTGGCAAGGAATATTGGCATTGCAGTTACCCCGCCACGGAAGGATTGCCATGATACCTTGTGTCCTTTTCACGGAAGACTTTCAGTAAGGGGCAAGCTGTTATCTGGAATAGTTGTTAGTGCTCAAGCAAAGAATATGATTGTGGTTTCAAGAGAATTTCCACACCTAGTGGTGAAGTATCAGCGTTATGAAAGAAGTAGATCAAGAGTACATGCATATCTTCCTGAATGCATTGATGTAACAGAGGGCGATGAAATAACGATTGCTGAATGCAGACCACTGTCAAAGACTGTTTCTTTTGTAGTAATCGAGGGAGGTAAAGGGATTGGCGGCTAGGGCGGCTAAGACAAGAGCAGTTTCAGCTAAGGGAGTTGAAGAATTTCGGCCGTACATCACTAGGGTTCTACCGGTCACAGCAGAATTAGTCTGTGCGGATAATACAGGTGCAAAGGTCTTGCGTATAGCGCAGGTGGGAAGGTACAAGGGTAGACATTCAAGATTGCCTGCTGCTGCAGTGGGTGACCTGGTCACTGTGACTGTGAAAAAAGGGGCAGCCGAACTGCGCAAGCAGATTTTTGGGGCTGTCATAATTAGGCAAAAATATGCCATCAAGAGGTTAAATGGCGTTCGTTTATCATTTGAGGATAATGCTGCAGTTTTGGTCACACCTGAAGGAGAAATCAAAGGAACCGACATAAAGGGTCCAGTTGCTGCTGAAGCGGCAGAAAAATGGCCAAGGATAGCGAACCTTGCGTCGCTTATAGTCTGAGTGTATATGACAAAAAATAATTCAAAGGTATTGTATCTTCCCAGCCACTTGCGAGACTCCAGGGTAGGTTCAACGCTTTCAGATGATTTGCGTGAACAGTACGGTACTAGGAGTTGCAGATTAGTAAAGGGAGATACTGTTAGAGTTGTCCGTGGTGAATACTCTGGAATAGAAGGGAAAGTGGAGAAAGTTAACATGCTTAGAGGAACACTATCAATCGAAGGGATTCAACGCGAGAAAGTAAAAGGTGGAAATGTGAAGGTTCAGATCCATTCGTCAAATCTTATTATAACCGGACTGAATCTGAATGACAAATATCGGAAGAATAAACTCCAAAACAATCTGAATCGAAGCAAGGAAAACGCAGATCAATTCGATAATCAGAAAAGGACAAAGAAAAAACAAAAACAGGAGGTTAAAGAGTAATGGGGAAGAAGGGAGGAGACACCAGACTAAAAAGGCAAATGGCGCCTACATTCTGGAACATTCGAAGAAAGCAAAGTCAATTCGCGCTGAAAGCTTCACCTGGTCCGCACAGAAAGCGCAACTCATACCCCCTGGGAATAATTCTTAGAGATGTGCTGAAGATAGCAACCACTATGCATGAAGTTAAAACGATCGTCTCAGCAGGTAAAGTAAAAGTAGATGGAATGGCGAGAAGGGATGTAAAATTTCCTGTGGGCTTGATGGACGTGATAAACCTGACTCCGACAGGACAATCCTACCGCCTTGTTCCGAGAGATTCTAAATTATTGGTTCATGTCGAGATCCAAAATTCTGAAAACATGGTCAAGTTTGCTAAAGTTACCAGCAAGATTACCACAAATGGTGGTAAGTTACAATACGGCTTTCACGATGGAAAGACAATGCTTAGTGATCAACAGCTATCAGTAGGGGATACTTGTCTCATAGACTTTCAGAATCATACTATCAAAAATATAGTACGATTCCAAAAAGGAAATTTGGGGCTAATCACAAGCGGAGATAATGCAGGTAGCTTCGGAAAAATAGAAGATATCAAAGATGGAATATTTTCACTCCCAAAGCGTGCTATCCTAATGTTGAAAAACAGATCAGTAGAACTACCTACTGAGATCGTCATGGCTGTAGGTTTGGAAGTCCCACTAATCAAGGTGAATTAGTTGTTATGAATGAAAGCTCGACCGAAGCAACGACACATCCAATGAAAAGAATTATCATTAGTAAGGTAGTTGTTAATATTGGCGTAGGAAAATCAGGAGAACCTCTAGAGAAGGCCAAACAGGCACTAGAAGAGCTAACAGGGCAAAGGCCAGCTGTACGAGGAGCAAGAAATTCCGTCAGAGATTTTGGCATTCATAAAGGTGAGCCGATTGCTGCCATGGTGACGTTAAGACGTGACTCAGCTCTTCGGTTCCTACAACGAACAATGGCAGCAAAGGGCAATAGCCTTAAGGCGTCTTCTTTCGATAACTTTGGGAATCTGTCTATAGGGATTCGTGAACACATTGATCTGCCGGACACTAAATATAATCCCGATATAGGTATAGTTGGCATGGATGTCAGTATCGCACTTAGCCGCCCTGGATACACAATTGCAAAGAAAAGAGGTCATAGATCTATTGGCAAAGGACACAGGATATCAAAAGATGACGCGATTCGATTCTTTGAAAAGCAGTTCGGAGTTGTGATAACATATGCTTAAAGCTAAAAGCCGGGACTATTCGGAAACAGGAAGGAAAAAACTGGCACATGGGAAGGGAACCAGATGGTGTAAAAGATGTGGTTCATATACAGGTCTTATTCAACAGTATGATCTAATGCTTTGTAGGCAATGTTTTAGGGAAGTAGCTTCTAACTTGGGCTTCATTAAGTATGAATAGGTCGAGTGATTGAGAGATGCCGGCGTTAAATGTTTTGTCCAACCTGTTTACTACGATATATAACAACGAATCTCGAAGAAAGAAGGAGTGTATCGTAATTCCAGCGTCAAGGTTTTCGAGCGACATCCTGCGTGTAATGCAGAAGCATCGCTATATTGGCGAATTCGAACAAATCGACGACGGAAGAGCAGGCAAGTTCAGAATTCAGTTATTAGCAAAGATCAACAAATGCGGAATCATAACACCACGATTCAGTGTAAAGAAAAACAACTATCTAAACTGGGAAAGGCGATTCCTGCCTGCATATAACATGGGCTTAATTCTTGTATCTACTAGCGCTGGTATATTGTCGCATCGCGAAGCCCAAGAACAAGGAATTGGAGGAGTCTTAATTGGTTATATCTTCTGAAGAAATTAAAGCAGAAATTCCAATACCGGAGAATGTAAAAGCAGAAATTCGTGACAATGTAATTATTGTCGAGGGAAGACTCGGAAAACTGAAAAAAAACATTATGAAGATACCTGTTGTTGTAGTAATTCAAGACAAGAATATAATAATACGCCCTCATGGCAAGAGAAAGAAAGACCTTGCAATAACAAATACAACCAAAAGCATAATAAGAAACATGATAACGGGAGTCGAGAAGGGCTTTACGTACAGGTTAAAGATAGTATCTGCTCATTTTCCAATGTCTGTGAAACTCAAAGGAGATAAAGTCAATATAGAAAACTATTTCGGTGAAAGGTCACCACGTACCTCTCAAATAGTAGGAGAGACTACGAAGGTTACGGTCGGTGGCGAAGATGTCATTGTGCAGGGTCCAAGTTTAGAGGACGTCTCTCAGACTGCTGCGAATATAGAGCTTTCAGCAAACATGAAACGCAAAGATCATAGGGTTTTTCTTGATGGCGTGTATATATATTCAAAAGAGAAAGGAATTTAGATCTTTTAATGTTCATCGCTAGGCCTGAAATATACTCATCCATAACTTTGACAGCAACATGACTTTCAACAATTCAGGTTTGGATCGTGTCAAAAAGATTCGGTTAAGTGAAGGTAGTACTGCCGGCACAGTATGATAAGGACGAATTATTCCTGTCTAGGAATATGTAAAGTCCATAGTTGATAAGGGTCTTTTCAGAGAAGAGAAACACGAAGCTAGTGATTCTAGCTATTTGAGAACTGAGAACTGAAAGCGCTGATATCGTTTTCTTCGTAGAAGTAAAAGAACTTCCATTGTGACCTGAGTTCGCAACAACATTTTTGGAGTTGTGGCGATCTTTGGGATTATGTTATCCATCATAACATTTATTTTGTGCCTGAATTCGCTTTATAATGCGCCGCTGTAGCTCAGCATGGTAGAGCAAATTCAAATGTGTTTTCGCATTGGAGTTCAGCTGGCTGTTAACCAGTGGGTCATCAGTTCGAGTCTGATCAGCGGCGCGTTATAAATATAGACGGCCACTACTCGAACTGAACAACATCAAGTGCAAGCGCATCTGAAAGTAAATCTAGATGTTTGCTGGCTAATACATATCCATTTTTGATCTCACCGGGCGAAATCCATCTATTCGAAGATGAAAAAAGTCTTTCTCTACGAATTCGCTTTTCAATTTCTTCCACGTCCAATTCCCTTTCCTCAATTTCTTCTGTAAGGATGTGCTTTATAGTTAGCAAGACTTTCTTCACCAACACTCGCCTCCCATACCTGTGAGAGAAGTCTCGTGCGTTTTCGTCGAAGTCCAAAATCTTCATCTTAACTTGGAACTTGTTTAGAGCATCACGGCTTGTTAGTAGCCTCTCATCAACAAACCTATCATAGCTCATTTCTTATCACTCACCTGTTATATTTCTGAAGTATATGAATTAAGCCTTTTTAACCGCTTAACTAGATGAGGTTTCTTAGCACATACCTTAATCTATCTATGTGAGGCTGGGGCATAATTCCATGTTTTCATTTTGCTAACTTCCATTGATCGTTTGGTATAAAGCTATCCTAAAGGTGTCTAATGTTTTGGTGAAAAACGATCAGGTCCACCCAAAGAAGGCTAGCCCCAAT
>JBAVTY010000091.1:0-2140 GCA_049696495.1 Candidatus Nitrosopolaris sp. | reverse complement strand
TGATTAAAAGACAGATATGCTTTGTACATTAATTTTGTTTTGGTAGCTCCTCCTCCATTTGCTGCATCTAAAAGTAGCCCGACTATGTCGCTTCTGCTTCTGTATTTCATATTTCAATATCGTGACTCAAACTAACTATTTATAAGAAACCAAGCTTAGTACTAAGGTTTACGTCTATTCTATTGTATGATACTATTTTGTTGTTTTATCGATTCTAAGTATTTCAATGTACAACTATCTATTATACTGGAAACTTTCTTCATCTGAAACTATTACATGACTTTTCTCGAAGTCGATGACATATTGCGTGGCAGACCATCATCGAACATGAGTTAGGGCGTTTCCGTCTTACGGAGAATTACAGTAAACAAAACCTAACATAGCTGATAACAACTTACTGTCTTTTCCTTTTCTGACTGTTTTTGGTAATTTCATGCGAGTAATTTATGTGCAACGTCCGCTTTAAGAAAAATCCTCAACCTTAACCGATACCATTTTTTTGGTATGGGAAATCAAAAATGGTAAGACAGATCGGCAGGTAGACTTGGACTTTAAATCTTTGATCCGGGTAAATATGATGAGAAACAACTGGATCCGTATGAGATTCAACAGTTGCCTTTTTTTAAACAATCTCGAGAAAGATAAGATTTGGAACGAATCAAAGTACGAGAATATTATTTCTAATTTTATATCCTTTTCGACCTTTGAAATGACCCCATGTGTTATACTAAAGAACATTCAACAAATTTTAAATTATTAAATAATTTGATATTCCCTTTATATACATGCAAAAAAGGGCTATGAAATAGCAAAGGATGAATTCATTGTCATAGATAAATCCGACCTAGACAGAATCAAGCTTAAGACAACAAACACCATAGACATTAAGGAATTTGTGGATGAAAAAGAACTTGACCCTATATTGATTGAAAAAAGCTACTACGTTGCTCCTGACAATAAGAAAAACAAGAATGATAGAGCGTATTCACTTCTTGTAAAGGTTCTTACGGATACTAAGAAAGTTGCAGTGGAAAAGGTAGCTGTCTAGTGAGCACCTTGACCTAAGCAAATACTCCGACGCATATACTAAGGAATTAGAAAAGCTGATAGACTCCAAAGCCAAAGGCAAACCCGTATCGGAGAAACCAGTTGAAAAAGTGCAACAAACTCAAGACCTTGTGGCAGCTCTAAAGGCTAGTCTGCAGCAGAAAGTCAAGTCGAAGCGCTAGGAAGACGGAAAAAAAGTATTGGCAGGTTAGTTTAGGTAGGAATGGTCTATACCTGCAAAGGGAAGCGGTCAAAAATTTCTTTCTAGGTCAGAGTTCAATAATCATGCACAAAGGCATTTCCAGACCCACCTAGATAAGTGGAGTGACAAAGCAGAGAAGGCGAGCTGGAAGGCTCTTGATGGTTTGAACCCAGACTTGTACAAGGTATTCGAAAGATACAATCTGGGTGAGAAAGCAATGTTATGTCTATGGAGAAATGGTCAGCTCAATACTGCAATCCGTGAGTCTTCCCGCATATTGGAATTGCAAGATAGGCTGAGGGAATGGACTTAGCCTTAACAAAATCCCATTATTTTTGTACTCAAATTTTATCCGCGTCTCATAATATATTCACTGATATCTCATGCTACTAGTCCTCCTCGATAGATCACATATTCCAATTCTCTAGAAATGGCTTCGTCTCCGCTTTTTAATGTGGCTTCAAGATTTTGAATTTCCTCATTGTTCACCCATATATTATAATACTCAGCTATACCTTTTAGAAAACCGAAGGCTTCAGGACTATTAATTGCATATTCCAAGCCTGTTATTGCCGATGCGGATAGTAGATTAGGAGGTACCTTTAAACTAGATACTTGCAACTCTCTGGGCTATGCAATGAAGGTTCGTAATTCGGGATACGGACATATATCATCTGGAGCGGTGTAATTACGGTGCCGATCAGCAATCGTATTCTCTTTCCCTTGAACGTATCCTGCTCCATAGTAATTGTCATATACTAATCTAGTCGAGTTTTCTATCGGTAGTGGGGACAGAGGAGGTATTACCTTAGGAGGATAACCTATTGGCTTGATAGGGTTGTACTTGTTACATGTATGAGAGGGGTAACACAGTGATAGCATCTGGTCGTA
>JBAVTY010000090.1:0-2289 GCA_049696495.1 Candidatus Nitrosopolaris sp. | reverse complement strand
TGGTTTTAGTGACCGGCGAAGGGTCTCACCAACTTACCGCTCAGGAGATCAGTCAGTTCGGACGTCGCGGTCTGAAACCGATTGTGTTTGTGCTCAACAATTCTGGCTATCCGATCGAACGACTTATTTGCAGGAACCCAGCCATTGCCTACAACGATCTAGATTCATGGCACTACTCTAAGATACCGGAAGCGCTTGGCTGCGACGATTGGTTCACGGCTCGCGTCACCACATGCGGCGAATTTGATCAGGCATTAAAAGCTGCTGAACAAAACGGTACCGGAGCGTACATAGAAGTTGTAACTGACATGTATGCAGCTCCGCCTGTTGCGAAGAAGCAAGCATGAAAGCATATACTAGATGTTGATTTAATAGATCAATAGGTCATTGGGTCCAGACTGTGAGTATGGAATAGCCTTGTCTATGCCGATATCTGCAAATAATTCTTGTGCAGATGTCTCCATAGCGCTGTATAACGGGATAAATTCTTATAAATAGATAAGCAGTATGCAAATGCGTCAGAAGACAATCTAGCTGACGTCTAAAAGAATCCTCCCATCTCTTTCCTTAGAAAACAGTGCTTCTAAGGCCTCTTTAGCTTCATCAAGCGTAAATTTCTTCCACACTCTTGTCTTTAATTCTTTGGATATATCTATGACTTCTGTCATATCCTTTCTAGTCCCACCATTGCAACCAACTAATTTTATTTGCTTTGAGTAAAGTGATTGAACATTTAATTTAACATCGGCGCCTGTTAGACCTCCAAATGTCACCCATCTCCCATTAAGACCAACAGATGCAAAGCTATTTTCCCATGTTTGTACTCCTAGAGAATTTAAAACAACATCTGCCATTTTGCCTTGAGTTAAATCTTTAACTTTCTCTGCCACTCTGTCATATTCAGCTATAATGTAATCGGCTCCCAAATCTTTTATCCAATTTTGTTTAGAGACTGCAATAACTTTTGCACCCATCTTCTTTCCAAACTGTGTAGCCATCATACCTGTATTTCCTGATGCACCAAAGATTACCAAGAATTCATTTATTTTTAATGCAGCTTGTTTTAATGCATGATACGGCGTTAAAGTAGTTACTGGTATACTCGCAGCTAACTCCCATTGCATTTCGTCTGGTATTTTAAAGGCACTTTTCTCAGGAACAGCTATGTATTCTGCAAAGCCGCCATTAGTAACAAGGCTTAGCAGTCCTCCGTTTCTACATAACATCTCATCTCCACTCATACACATATCACATATTCCATCAAACACCACATTATACACAATCACTCTATCACCTCTCTTTAAGCTCTTCACATGCCGTCCCACTTCCTCTACTACGCCGCTTGTTTCCGCCCCTGGTATATGGGGTATTGGTTTAATCTCACGTGTACCACTTACTGTAATGTGATCTATTGGATTTACACCTGTCATCTTAACTCTTATCAACACGTCATGATCTGTTATTTTCGGTTGTTCTACATCATGTCTTATCTTTAAATTCTCTAAACCGGGTTTTTCAAAAATTGCTGCCTTCATATACTACTATAATTTGCATTCTATTTAATCTCATCCGTATTAGATTTCAATAGTCCTATTTGTGAGTCAGAAATAGTACTAGTACACGCTGTAAACACTGAGCCCTTCGACTCGGATGCAGCGGTCGAAGTAGTTAAAATGATAGTCTCTTCTTGGCAATACCGATAATTGGAGATGTAACACCTCTATTTTCAGATTTCTTTAGATAGATCATATAGAAGGATTTCATAGAATAGGCTTCTTCCGGCCACTGCATATCATAACGAACTCAAAGGTGATCTGACCAGAAAGGAATACAGAATCTTGATTCCATATACTCCAGAAAATCCTGACAGACTCACAAATTATGCAATAAGGATTGCCAAAGAGAATGATGGGGAAGTCAATGTTTTGAGAGTACTTACAGTACCAGATCAAACGCCGCTATCTGCAGGAGTAGCGTTTGCTGATGCTGCCAGAAAATCTTTTGAACCATTCGAAAAAATCTTAAAGCGAGAGAATATTTTGAATCATCATCTATTCAGGATATCACATGAAACAAGCGAAGCAATATTAGCAACGATTGAAGAACAAACAGTCTTTTTTTTAGCGATAACAGTCTTCTCTGAGGAAACTCGAAAGAGTAGAGAAAAATCTGCTGATTTGATTTTGTCTGCAGTTAATACATCCCAGCCTGATTTGGTAGTCACCAGCGCTACTATCGGGAAATTCAGCTTCTTCAATAACAGCCACTTCTTGTCTCTTTTAGATCAGT